>JAPLZA010000071.1:5684-6017 GCA_026395275.1 Candidatus Staskawiczbacteria bacterium
TTTTTTTTCTTCATTATTTACCTTCAGCGTTTTATTTTTTTAGTTTTTATCAGAATCTAAATTCGATTTCATCTCTCTATTGTGCAAAACTTCTTGGGGGTTGGTTGTAATTATTTGATTTTCTGTTTGACTACCAACAACAGATAGGTACACGTGTTTTCTGCCCGCAAAGAATAAACCCTCTCCAACTGTTGCCTCAATCAGTAAATATTTTTCCTGTTCTGTTAAATTAAATGTTTTTTTCTTTTCATTTATGTCAGCAGTGGATTGTTTCATTAAAAGCTGTAAAGATGAGTTTGTAATAATCGCTTTCCCATATTCTGAGCCCATAAA
>JAPLZA010000087.1:0-2248 GCA_026395275.1 Candidatus Staskawiczbacteria bacterium
CCCGTTTTTGTCACCGGTGTATTCTAAATAAATTGCTTTTTCAGAATTGTTTTGGCTGAACAAATCCGCTTGCTGATTTTTATAGCAAGTGGTGATTAATTTTTTCAAACCCAAGTTTTCAAAGTTATATGAAAAATAATGAAAAAAATTAGTTACGCGCGGGTCGTCGCAATTGCAAAAAACAACTTTATTTTTAAAGTGTTCTTTATAATGCCCCAATTCTTTTTCAATATCAGAAAGCTGGGTGTAAAATTCATCCTTTTTTTCCCTGTTTGCCTTGTGCAAATTTTTATTTGAAGATTTCTTTTCCATTTTATTTAACAATTCTTGGGAATAAATTTTCGGACTTTTTATTATCTACGGCGCTTTTAATTTTTTCCGCAGTTTCGGGTAAAAAAGGTTCAATTAAAATTCCTATTTCTTTTATGGCAAAAAATAAATCATTTATAACTTTTGGATTCTTCGTCTCCCATAATTTTTCCTCATTCACATATTTATCACAAAAACTTATTAATTCCCAAACGTGAGCCAATGCATCATTAAATTTAAAATTCTCTATTGATTTTGTATAATTTTTCTGTGTTTCTTTCACTTTTACAGTAATTTTTTTAGTCGGCTTCAATTTTGTTAATTCAGCTTTTGACGCTATGCCCAGTGTTCTTGCCACAAGATTTCCAATGCCTCCAGCTAAATCAGAATTATATCTTTGCTCAAATTTTTCATAGGTAAAATCACCATCTTCTGTTGGAAGAATTTCTCTTAATAAATAATATCTAACTGCATCAACGCCTGCCTGCGCAGGCAGGCCATATTTTTTAACCAGCAGAAATGGGTCAATAACATTTCCCAAAGATTTTGACATCTTTTGACCTGCAACATTTATAAACCCATGCACAAAAATTTGTTTTGGCAATTTAATTTTTGCGGACAAGAGCATCGCCGGCCAAAAAATAGTGTGAAACTTCATTATGTCTTTTCCTATGCAATGAACATCTGCTGGCCAATATTTTTTAAATTGCGCGGCTTCCTTATCATACCCGATAGCTGAAATATAATTTGGTAAGGCATCGCACCAAACATACATAACTTGGCTTGGGTCTCCAGGCACCTCAAAGCCCCAATATTTATCTTTTGTTCTTGAAAAGCTGACGTCTTCCATGCCTTGTTTTAGCATTCCCAAAGTTTCATTCTTTTTTGACTCTGGAATAATTTCTAATTTACCCTTTTCAATTAGCTCAATAAGTTTTTTATTATATTTTGAAAGCCTAAAAAAATAATTTTCCTCTTCAACCAACTCAACTGGCTTTAAATGGATAGTGCATTTTCCATCAACTATTTCTTTTTCTGTTTTAAAAGATTCGCACCCTGCGCAATAATAACCTTTATATTTTTTCTTATAAATATCTTTGGCCTCAACTAATTTCTTCCAAAGCTTTTCAACTGCCGGTTTGTGCCTAATTTCATCTGTAGTTCTTATAAAGTCATTATTTGATATATTCAAAACCTTTGTGAGGTCTTTAAATTTTTCAGAAATTTCGTCGGCAAATTGTTTTGGGTCTTTTCCAGCTTCTCTGGCTATTCTTAAAGTTTTAATACCATGTTCGTCGGTACCGGTTAAAAAATAAACATCTTTGCCCAACCCCTTGTGGTATCTAGCCAAAACGTCTGCCTGTATAATTTCTAAGGCAAAACCAATGTGCGGTGGCGCATTTGTATAAGGAATACTGGTTGTTATATAAAATTTCTTGTTCATATTATGATATAATTATCTTATTCTATCACTTTTAAGCTAAACTTCCATGATTTTATTCGTACACATGCTTTTTGGAGCAGCCACAGGGTCATTAATAAAAAATGTCCCCTTGGCAATTATTCTGGCCTTTTTAGGTCACTACTTTTTAGATTTTCTGCCACATATTGAATATAATATTGAAAATATAGAGAAAAAACAATGGCGCACAGCCATGCCCACTATTTTCAAAATATTATTAGATTTTTGCCTTGGAATCTTACTAATCTTAATATTTTCAAAAAATCATCCGATAATATATATTTGCGCTATTGTTTCAATAGTGCCAGACAGTTTTACTGTTTTAAGTTGGTTTATGCCAATCAAAATTTTAGAAGCCCACAACAAGCTTAACGAAAAAATACATTTATTCAAATACAAAAAAATCTCCAACTTTTGGAGATTCTCTAGCCAAATTGTAATAATTATTATCTCTATAATTTTATTAAAACTCTAGCC
>JAPLZA010000087.1:2278-9733 GCA_026395275.1 Candidatus Staskawiczbacteria bacterium
CTAGCCCTCTCCCAGTTCTTGTTTTCTTCTTTCTAAAAATTCTTTAAGGAATTCGTAAATAATTCCAAAAACCGGAACCGCAAAAATCATTCCCAAAAAACCAAATATTTTAGCTCCCAACAACAACGAAACCAAAACCAAGACCGGCGGAATGTCGGTCATTTTTTTCATTAGTAAAGGAGTCAAAAGCTTGTTTTCTATTTCCTGAATTATCATTATGGCAATTAATACATACAAAACTGTCAGCCAAGAACCCGATGAAACCGCAACCAGTGTAATCAGCAAAATACTTGTTATCCACGGCCCTATGTAAGGTATAAAGTTTAAAAATCCCGATATTAAAGCCAAAATAAAGGCATACTCTACGCCAAACATGTAAAAAACAATATATGAAGCAACTCCTATAAATAGGCAGGCCAAAAGTCTAGCGCCAAACCATCCTGCAACCTTTTTTTGGACTCTTTCAAAAATGTTTCTTATTTGATCTTCAAATTTAGACGGACAAATCAATAATAAAAATTTTTCCACTGCGCTTTCTTCAAAAGAAAGAAAAAATGCCATTGTCAAAATAGATATTGTGGAGGCAATTCCGCCAAAAAATACTGCTATTGCCTTTATTATTCCCTGCGAGCTTTGAGACAATGTTGAAGAAACAACGCTGGTGAGGTCGCCAAGGTTCTGGGCAGTATCAACCCCAAATTGCTCTAAAATGGGGCTTATTTTACTAAAGTATGCCGGCAAATATTGTAAAAATTGACGCATTTCAGACATAAAAATTGGCGCTGAAATATATATCAAAAGGCCTAAAATTCCGAATATTGAAAAGTATAATATAAATATGGCTAAAATTTTAGGTATATAAAATTTTCTTAAAAAATTAATTCCGGGCTCCAATAAAACAGATATTGCCACAGCGAATAAAAACCAAAGAGCTATTTCTCTGGCAAGAAAAATAATATAGAAAACAAAAATCGCCACAAACACCTTGCCTATTGTTCCCCATGAAATATCTAAAACATCTTCTCTGCTCATTTTATTAAAGATTTAATAATTGTTTTATTCTGACGGAATCTTTTTGTTCAAATGGACCAATTACTGCCAAATTAAGTTTTTCTGGCACAAAAATGTCTCCCGCTATTTTCTTTATATCACTTACAGAAACCGCGTCAATTTTTTTAAACTTTTCCTTGGGACTTAAAATATCTTTTTCCAATAATTCCTGCACTCCATAGAAAGACGCTTGAGTGTCTGAAGAATCTAAAGATAAAGATGTAATTCCCTTTAAATAATCTTTTGCCTTTTGCAATTCTTTTTCTGTGATTTTATTGTCTCTTAAATCTTTATACTCTTGTAAAATTAATTCTACAGATTTTTCCAAATTTTTATGGTCAATACCAGCCTGCGTAACTAAATATCCGGTATCTGTAGAATTGTCAGCTGAAGTATGTATTGAATATGCCAAACCATTTCTTTCCCTTACTTTTATAAAAAGTCTGGAGCTCATGTTGCCTCCTAAAATAACGGCCATTAAGGCTAAAGCATATCTTCTTTTATCAAACAAATCATAGGCCCTTACTCCCAAGCAAAAATGTGTCTGGTCTGTTTTTTTATTATGTATTAAAACTTTCGGCTCTTGCTGAGCTTCTTTTGCTTTAAGTTTTTTTGGCTCCTCGGTTTTTTCTGAAGCTTCAAAAGATTTTTTAATTTTAGCTTCTATGTTTTTTGTTTTAACGTTTCCCGCCACGCAAATTACAACATTAGACGGAGAATAATGGGACTTATAATAATCTACAACTTTTTCTCGGTTAAAGCTTAAAATATTTTCTTTTTCACCAATTGTCATCCATCCGGCCGGCTGGTCTCCATACAAAAGTTTCTCCCACAAATCACCCAAATAAGCGGTTGGCGTGTCTAAATACATATTAACTTCTTCTATTATTACCCCCTTTTCTCTTTGTATTTCATTTTCATCAAACTTGGAATTTAAAAATATATCAGAAATCCAATCTAGGGCAACGTCAGCGTGTGATTTTTCAACTTTTGCCCAAAAACCGGTCACCTCTTTAGAAGTAAAAGCATTATATTCTCCGCCTATTGAATCTAGGGTTTCTGAAATTTCTAATGTATTTGGCCTCTTTTGTGTTCCCTTAAAAAACATGTGCTCTAAAAAATGAGATATCCCGTTTATATCTTTTGTTTCATATTTTGAGCCTGTGCCAACTAAAATTAAAACTGTCACAGAGTTGGCGCTCTCCATAGGAATTGTAATAATCCTTAGTCCGTTTTTTAAAGTTGTTTTTTTGTACATATATTAAATTATTATTTAAAATATCTTTCTCTAAATTTTTTATCTAATTTTAAAAGATGCAATATCATCCAAATTAACCAAAAAAATAAAGTCCTAAAATATCCATTATTTTCATATCTGCGCAAAGAAGTTATAGCGTAACAATTTTTTAAAAGCTTGTATTCTACTTTTAATTTTTCTGCTCTTTCTATAAAATCTTTAAATTCTGCAATTTTTTTTGTTTCATCAAACCCTCCAACTTTCTCAAAAACATTCCTGTGGCAAAAAAATACTCCATCTATTACTCCTTTATATATTTTTAATTTGTGCGCCCAGTTTTTGCAAAAAAATATAATACTGCCTCTTATGCTTTTTTTGTCTGGCGTGCCAAGTGGCGTGCCCATAAAATTTTCTCCGGCTTGTTGAGATATTTTTTCCAATGATCCTGGCTCAAGATAACTGTCTGCGTCAGAAAAAATAAAAATATCTCCAGTTGCCACTTTTGCTCCTTGGTTTCTTGCCAAACTTACTCCAATTTTGCTTGTAAAATTTAAAACTTTATCTGCTTTGCCAATTGCCAATTCATAAGTTTTGTCCTGAGAATCATTTACAACAATAACAACTTCCACAGGATAATTTTGACTCTTGTATTTCTCAATAGCCCTTTGAATATACTTTTCCTCATTACGCGCAGGAATTATTACTGAAACTTTTTTAGGCATTTAAAGATTCTGAAATTTTCTTAACTAAATCAGAAATTTTAACTCTCTCTTGTTTGGTTGTATCGCGGTCTCTTATTGTCACATCATCTTTTTCTAAAGTATCAAAATCAATTGTCACGCAAAAAGGCGTTCCAATTTCGTCTTGGCTGTAATATCTTTTCCCAATATTTCCCCTTTCGTCAAAGGCAACCGTAAATTCTTTTTTCAAAAGGTCATAAACTTCTTTTGCTTTTTTAACTAATTCCGGCTTATTTTTCAGTAGTGGGAAGACTGCAACTTTATATGGAGCTAATTTTGCCGGAAGTTTTAAAACAACTCTTTCGGCTTCTTCTTTATAAGCTTCGCACAAAACAGCTAAAACAGACCTGTCTAATCCCCAAGTTGGTTCTATTACATGTGGGTAAAACTTTTCTTTTACCTCAATGTCCTCATACGGAGGCTCCTTAAAATGATTTTTTAAATCAAAATCTGTGCGGTAGGCCAACCCATAAAGCTCATCTTTTCCAAAAGGAAAATCATACTCAAAATCAATTGTTTTTTTAGAATAATGAGCAAGCTCGTCTTTGGGCACATCTAGCTCGTGAATATTTTTTTTATCTAAGCCTAAATTGTCAGTCATCCACGACCACATTTCTTTTCTCCACATTTCAAAAACTGTTTTCCAATCTTCTTCTTTAATAAAATACTCAATTTCCATTTGCTCAAACTCTCTTGTGCGGAAAATAAAATTTCCCGGAGTGATTTCATTGCGGAATGCCTTGCCAATTTGGGCAATTCCAAAAGGAATTTTTTTTCTTGATGTTTCTAAAACATTTTTAAAATCAACAAACATTGCCTGAGCAGTTTCTGGCCTAAAATAAACAGTGCTTTCCTCATTTTCAACCGGGCCCAAAAAGGTTTTAAGCATTAAATTAAACTGCTTTGCTTGGGTAAACTCTCCTCCGCAATCCGGACATTTTTTGCTTTCAATTTTGTCTGCTCTGAACCTATGGTGGCATTTTTTACATTCAACCAAGGGGTCTGAAAATGTAGCTAAGTGCCCAGAAGACTTCCAAACTTTTGGATTCATTATTAAAGCCGCATCAATCCCAACCATGTCGTCACGCATATGAACAAATCTTTTCCACCAAGCATTTTTTATATTATTTTTTAGCTCAACTCCCATGGGCCCATAATCAAACGAGTTTGCCAAGCCTCCATAAATTTCCGAGCCAGGGAATATAAAACCCCTTCTTTTACATAAAGAAACTATTTTTTCTATTGTTGCGCCATCTTCTTTTTTCATATGTTTTTGCTAATTTGTATTTGATTTTTGATATTAAATTATAATACCCTTTAAAAAACTCGAATTCAAGCCTGTCCCGCCATGGCGGGGCAAAAAAAGACCCCGCCGCACTCCTGTGAGTTTGGCGAGGCATTAAATCTAAGCTTAATAGCCCCTTGGATGTGGCCTTCTGGTGCCCGGAGGGAAAACCATAAGGCTAAAAACATTTGCAGCTTTTTTGGGCTTACGAATCATGATAACATTTTCGTTTGTGCCATCCTGATCCAGAAGACCCATAATCGGCAAGCGAAAATTATATGAATCAGGTGCCATTGCTCCTGAATGAGCTCCGCAATTATATGTCACATGAATATCTCCGCGCTGAACAGATCGGGGCAAAAGACGTTCTCCGTTTGTATGTTCTGTATGACCACACTCGGGGCACTTACTTGTGGTTGATATTGCCGTCAGCCTGCCCCAATTTTCACACATGGGATCAACCACGTTTGTAAAATGACGAGGGCCAAAGCGGAGATTGCCATCTGGAGTTAAGACATCATGGTAATGGTAAGCACCGTAAAATGCCGGACGCGGACACATGGACATAGCCGCCTGAACACCAATAAAGTGCCGATATTTCTGCATAACATGTATCACGCGGTTAACCCCAATCCCATGGGGACCTGTAATATATCTGCCACTTTCGGTCATCAACATTGGCATGAAGCCAAATTGGCCAGCGAAATCTCGAAAAAGCTTGTCTATTCTTGTGGCAATCCAGTCAAGATTCAGTGAAGGATCTTTCGGCCGGTAAGGAATTCCAAATCCTCCGCCAATATCAATCCAGGAAACTCTGATCCCAAGTTTTTTATAAAGAAGAACAGCAACTTCCAGTGTAAAGCGGGCAGTCTCCACAAAGTCATGCGCACGGCGGTCATTCGAGCAAACCATAATGTGGATACCAAACTCTCTGGCTCCACGGTCTCTTGCCATTTTATAGGCAGGAATGATTTGCTGGATTGTTATACCATACTTTGCAATTGGAGGGTCGCCGATTACATTTCCCTTGGGGGTGGTCAGACGTTTACCCGGGTTAATACGGAAAAAAATCTTTTTTGGAAAAACTGGCACTAAAGGAATAAAACTTATGTCATCAAGATTGAGCATACTGCCTCGCCCACTTAATGCATACTCAAATTCCCCTGTCGCCGTGTCGTTAGAACTGTAAACAATGTCGTTCTCTTTGGCTCCAAGCGACCAGGCTAAGGCTAACTCTCCCGGAGAGCTACAGTCGAATCCGAAACCAAACTTCCTGAATAAAAATCCGAGGATCCAGGGTTCGGGCAACGCCTTGATGCACTGGAACTGACGGTAGGACATTGATTTTGATCCGAACGCAGATATTACCTCTTGCGCAGTTCCGGCGATTCCGGGCAAGCTCAAGAAATGAAATGGCGAACCAAATCTGTCTATAATTGCGGGCAGACGCGGATAAACGTCTTTTCTCCAATACGAAGGCATGTTTCTCATGGCTTTGTCCTTTCTGTTTTTTCAATTTTCAAACAACAAAACGATAATATAATTTATAACTTTTTAAAGTATTTGTCAACACTTCGACGGGCTCAGTGCAGGCCGTTATAAAAAAAGAGCGGTCACACTCGTGACCGCAAAAACTTCCGAAAAACTTTTAGTAACCTACTTGCGCTTTTTCAAAAGCTGCCTTGATGTCTCCTGCCATCGCTTCCACGTCTTCGTGAGCAACGGCATAGCGAATGTATGGAGGAAAATGAACTCCAACAACGCCAGTATTTTCAATCATGGCAAGGTTAAAGGCCTTAGCGTCCTCCATTTCTTTGCCAAACGCAAACTTCGGCGCCAACCAAAGAGTGAAAAATCCTGCGCGAGGCTCTAACGCAAGACGCATACCAGCGCCAAGCAGAACACTGCGCAACGTCAGCACTCGGTTTTGATAAAGATCTCGCACGGCAAGAATGGAACGTTTGTCATTTTCAAAGACATCGATTACTCCTGCTGCCATTGGCGCAACAAATCCAGAATCCGTGTTTCCCTTGATGGTTGCTATGTCGCCAATGAAGTCTGGCGAGCCAACCATAGCTCCAATACGCCAACCGGTTCCGTTAGCAATCAGTTTAGAAGCAGAAAACATCTCCATCCAAGAAAGCTTGGGAAACATGGGAGCAATATCAGCCAGACAGCAACTGTCTGCTCCGTAAGCCAATGCAGCATAAGCAGCATCGTTGCCAATTCTGATGCCATGCTCTTGGCAAAATGCGCAAAGATGGTAAAGATGTTCTTCCGGGCTGACTGCCCCAGAAGGATTGTGTGGATAATTAGTCAGCAATAACCCAACATTCGTCGGCAATTCCTGCGGGTCAAAAAGGAATTTGTTTTCGGGATTTGTGGTTGGCTCAAAAACTTCTTTGCCCAAATATTTACACCAGACTCTTGGCGTTGGATACCCGGGGTTTGTGGTAGTTGCCACAACCTTAAGATCTGAACCACACGCCATTGGTATTAGCCCCAGCATGGGTTTTATTCCAGGAATCGGCAGATAACGAACGTCCGTTGGATGGGTCCTCAAATGCCCAAGGACAAACCTTTCAGCGAAATTAGGAATGCAATCGGGACGGCATTCATTATCTTGATATTCGTGCATTTTTTCGTCGTCTGACAAAACTGCCAACGAAGCAACTTGTCTCGCTCTCCATAAAGCCGGACCTGCCGGCTGACCAACAGAAAGATCAAGAATTTTCACACCTTTGGCTCTGGCTTCTTCTCGTGTTGCTTTGATTGCCTGAAACAGATTTGTTCCGCCTGCTGGTAACCTTGATTGTCTCATGGTTTTTTCTCCTTCTTGGTTTTCGGTTTCTACGAATTTTCAAACAACTAAATAGTAAATATAATTTATACTTTTTTTATTTATTTGTCAACATTTACCAAAAAAAACGCGCGCGAATCATGAAGACTTCGCGCGCTATATTTTTGTTTGGGCTAAAGAACCCTTTCTTGCTCTATTGAACCCAAACCTGTTTGATGATTGGTTGCCGAACCTGGACGTATCTCGTCCTGCCCGCCATATAGACGGCACCTGTTTCGGGGTCAACGACCCCCGGAGACGTAACAGCGCGAAGCGCCATTTCGTACCCGACAACTCGGTTTTC
>JAPLZA010000019.1 GCA_026395275.1 Candidatus Staskawiczbacteria bacterium
GAGAATATGATAAAAGTTTTGTACGAGGACAATCACATAATAGCTGTTTATAAACTAAACGGCGTTTTAACGCAGGGTGACAGAAGCGGAGAGCCGTCACTAATGGACGATGTTAAGAAATATTTAAAGGATAAATATAAAAAGCCCGGGAATGTTTTTTTGGGTTTGGTTCACAGGTTAGACAAGCCGGTGTCGGGAATTGTTTTGTTTGGCAAAACTTCAAAAGGCGCTTCAAGGTTGTCAGAGCAATTTAGAAATCACACAATACAAAAAACATATCACGCAATTGTTTTAGGAAAACCAAAAGAGGGCAGGGGAGAGTTGAAAGAAAAAATTAATAAAATTTCATTTTTTGCTGAAGGTTTTACCAACAAAACAGATGAAGAATTATTGAAAGAAATAAAAAAGGCAACGAAAACCAGAACAGCAGAACTTTCATGGGAAGTTGTGAAATCAAACGGAAAATATTCTTTAATAAAAATATTGCCAAAAACCGGCAGATTCCATCAAATAAGAGTGCAAATGTTGGGGCTTGGGCACCCAATTTTAGGTGACACAAAATATCCTTCTTCTGGGCAGGTAGTTAATGCGTGGTCAGACCGTAATTCAATTGCTTTGTGCGCAAGCGCAATATCTTTTAAACTTGCCACCCATTCGGCAGGCTCAGGGCAGGCCGAAGACAAAACCATAAATTTAGAGATTCCTTTACCCGAAGACTGGAAAAGATACCTCTAAAGTTATCCACAGTTATTAGTGCTAGGGGGCTTGATTTAGTTCTTTGGCAAGAGGATAATAATATAATATTATCAAAGGTCGAGTTCCTATTCTTTCTGATTAGGGGCATTTGATCATTAATAATTAGAATTAAAAATAATAATTAAATAATATAAAAATAAAAAATGATAACATACACAGACTGGTCATTAACAGTCATACAGCCATTCTTACAGCAACTAATATCTTTTATTGCTAATTTTGTGTTAGCTTTAGTTGTTTTCGTAATCGGTTATTTAATTTCCATTGGAATTGGAAAAATAATCGCCGAAATATTGAAGTCAATAAAATTCAACAAATTATTTGAGAAAGAAGGATGGAGAAAAGCATTGCAAAGAGCCAACGTTGAAGTTAACCCTGCAGAATTTATTGGGGTAATATTCAAATGGGTTTTTGCCATTATGTTTTTATTGGTTGCCGTGGACGTGCTCAAACTTACTGCATTTGCAGGATTTTTGACACAAGTGTTGGATTATTTACCAAACGTAATTGTAGCAGTTTTAGTTTTCGTTGTTGCCATAATTATTTCTGACATTGTAGAAAAAGTTGTCAGGGTAACAGTTGAAAGACTAAAAGTTGGCTATGGATACATTGCATCTTCAATTGTAAATTGGGCAATTTGGATTTTCACATTCTTCTTGATTTTAGACTTAGTATTACCACGAAGCCTTTTGATAAAAACTTTATACACCTCAATTGTTTACGGAATAGTTGGAGCATTGGCATTGGGTGTTGGTTTGGCAATTGGTTTGGGTGGAAAAGAAACAGCCGGAAAGATTATTTCAGACATGTACAGAAAGATAGACGAGAAGTAAAATTTTTGACACTTGATCGCCCGCCAACGTGGCGAGGCTTGAAAAGTTAATGCAAAAAGACGCGTACGTACCGCGCCTTTTTGTTTTGATTTTTATCAGTTTAAAATAGTCTTAAATTTTGCTCCAGCAAAAAATACGACTATTTTGTTGTGTGGTTTGGTTAACATATGTTAACCTGACAAGTTGACTTCTATTTTTAACGTAGTATGATTTAGGTGCTGTTGGTAAATGCGACAGCCCGTTGCGGTTTTCGCGACAGAGCACCTTTCAAACTAAAACAGGAGGATTAAAAAATGATGGAATACATTCGAGAAATCAAGCGCCGTTTGGTCAGAGACTTCGGTTTCAAACCATTGCCAGGCAGTAAAAGGTACGAGTCACTTCTCAACGCCCCTGACGGTGAATATCCGATGACCATTGATGGCAAAGTTGATTACGTTCGAATCAGAAACAACGGCGTCAGTTGTTGCAACTGGAAACCTTCGCGGTCAAAGCATATTAAACGGTTTAGACCGTTACGACGCAGTAGGCGCTAAAAGGCGCAAATGTTTCTTATGGGTGTTTTCGAAAGAAAGCCCCCTCTTTTTTTACTAAAATTTTATGTTTCATCGTTTAGACTATTGACATGGATTTATAAATAGAATATACTAGTTATTACATGGTAAATATATTAGAAATCACTATCAAAAAACGAAGCGGATAAAAATCTGAATTTTTGTTTTTTTCAGATTGCCGCTTAAGAAGCGGTTTTTAATTTAATAAAGTAAAAAAGTTAGTCCACGATTGTAAATATTTCTAAAAAAATATTTTCAGCCGTGGATTAATTGATGAATAGGGAAGTGGAAAGTAAATTGAAAATTCAAACCTGTTAAATGTTTTCAATAACAGATTGCCTACCAGCAATTTTTAACAGGCATACTTATTAATTTTTAGACATGGGGTCTTTCAATTAATAAGTAGTAGGTAACAAAGCATACAAAATAAAGTTCATTCTGATTAAATATATTTTTGACCTCACCGTCAGAAATTATTAAAGTTTAATTGGAAATAAGATACATAAAATCTGTATCTATTAGAAACTTACGCGATTTACCGCTTCGCAAAAAGGGCGGTAAATTAAAAGTGAATCCAGAATATATTCAAAAGTTGAGTATATCGAAGGATAGGTTATAAGCGAATGGCGGATGCCTTGGGATATTGATGCTATGAAAGACGTGGCGTGCCTGCGATAAGCTTCGGGGAGCTGGCTAGCAAGCTTTGATCCGGAGATTTCTGAATGAGGAAACTC
>JAPLZA010000015.1 GCA_026395275.1 Candidatus Staskawiczbacteria bacterium
AAATATTTTAATTTATATCAAACTCAGGTCTCATTGTTTTCAGTGGTTTTAGCAGTAGCTGTTTCAGCTGCAATTGGAATAATTTTTGGCTATTACCCTGCAAAAAGAGCCGCTAAGCTTAACCCCATAGAAGCCTTGCGTTATGAATAAAATTTAGATATTATTAATTAAAAAATAATAAAAAATATGAGTAAAGAATCGATGCTAATTATAATAATATTAATAATCATAATTGTTGGAGTTTATTTTGTATCACAAAATAATATGAAAAGTCAGCAAAGCTCTACAAGTTATGACATACAAGGCATGAAAGTTGAAACATTAAAACAGGGGACAGGGGATTCAGCAAAATCAGGAGACGCAGTAACAGTAAATTATACCGGCACGCTTTTAGATGGAACAAAATTTGATTCCAGTCTTAACCCGGGCAGAACACCATTTCAATTCACTTTAGGTCAAAATAGAGTTATTCAAGGCTGGGAATTGGGAGTTCTGGGAATGAAAGTTGGAGAAAAAAGAAAATTAACAATTCCACCAGAATTAGGCTACGGCGCACAAGGCGCAGGCGGATTAATACCTCCAAATGCAACTTTAATTTTTGAAATTGATTTGCTTGGAATAAACCAATAAATATAACTAATAAAAAAACCGGGCTTTAAACCCGGTTTTTTGTTATATTTTTTAGAATATTTTTATGTCTTTTCCAACTCCTCTTTTTAATGCTTCTTTATAAACCATTTCTGCTGTAAATAAATCTTGCAAAGCTAAACCGGTTGAATCAAAAACAGTTACCTCGCTATTACTTTCTCTACCAGTTTTTATTCCAGCTACAATTTCTCCCAACGAACCATAAATATCATTCTTTGTAATAATTCCCTTGGCAATGGGCACATTAATTTCTCCCGAATGTGAGGCTTGCGCCCAATCGTCTACAACTATTTTTGCTCTTTTCAAAATGGTTGGCTCAAGTTCTTCCTTGCCCTCTGCATCAGCACCAACAGCATTTATGTGCGTGCCCGGCACAATCCATTCGTTTTTAACAATGGGCTCTCGGGAGGGCGTTGTTGTTGTTAAAATATCCTGTTTGGCAACCTCTTGCAATCCTGCGCTTCTTATTTTAATTCCCAATTTACCTAATTCAACTGAAAGTATTTCTATATTTTTTTCATTAACATCATAAACAAGAATGTCCTGCAGTTTCAAAACACCGGCCGTTGCTGCTATCTGAAACAAAGCCTGTTTACCGGCGCCAACTACTCCTAGTGTTTTGGCATCCTTTTTAGCAAGATATTTTGAAGCAACAGCCCCGGCTGCACCAGTTCTAAGGCCTGTAATATATGTTCCGTCCATTAAAGCCAGGGGAGCGCCAGTTTTTGCGTCGTTTAACACTATAACAGCACCAACTGTCGGTAAATTGTTTTTTGGATTATCTGGGTGAACGTTCACAATTTTTGTGCCAGCCATTTTTAAATCTTCAGAGAAGCTTGGCATAACCCGCAAATCACCGTTATCTTTTTTAAAATATAAGTAAGTTTTTGGTGGCATATCAACTTCACCTTTTCCATATTTAGAAAAAGCCAGCTCTATACGAGCAACAACTTTGTTTATTTCCGACAACGGAAGTATCTTTTTTACCTCATCTTGATCTAAGATTAACATTATTTTTTAATTTAATTTTATATATATATTTTACATTATAACCCTGTGAGTAACAAGCTCTTGACATGAGCTTTGATTTAGAATATAATAGATAATCTAACAGTTTGGAACCCAAACTATCTAAAAATGGAAAAAAACGAAAAGTTATTATCTATAATCTTCAATGTAGGCAGACTTATAAAAGAAGAAATACACGCCAGCAACTGCTTGGCCGACTTTACTTATACTGAAGTGGAAATTTTAAAGTTTCTTAACGGCAAAAAAAATACTGCCATGAAATCTATAGCCGATTATTTACATATAAAACCATCTTCTACAACTCCACTTATAGACAATTTAATGGCCAAGGGAGTCATTAAAAGAATACAAACACAAAATGACAGAAGAATAGTATATATAGAGCTGACTCCTAAAGGAGCTAAGGCTTTGCAAAAGAAATATAAAAATATACACAATACAATCAGTAAAGTATTTGGAGATCTTAATGAAAAAGATAAAAAAAACTTAATTAAAATATTTGAAAAAATCCATGCAAAAAACGTCTAAAATTATAAT
>JAPLZA010000094.1 GCA_026395275.1 Candidatus Staskawiczbacteria bacterium
CCTATTGCTGACATAAACAAACCTTTACAAATGTTGGTGACATCAATAACTCCCGATGACTTTAAAGGAAGAATTGCAATTGGAAGAGTTTACAACGGAATTGTAAAAGCCGGGCAAGAAATAGTGCACATAAACAGAACTGGCGTTCAAAAAAAATACAGAATAGTTTCTTTAATGACATTTTTTGGGTTGGCTCGCGTTGAAACAACCGAAACAAAAGCCGGAGACATTGTTGCAATAGCCGGAATTCCCGATGTTACAATTGGAGAAACAATTGCTGACCCGGAAAATCCGGAAGCTTTGCCTTTAATTAACATAGAAGAGCCAACCGTTAAAATGACTTTTGCAGTTAACGATTCGCCGTTTGCCGGAAAAGAAGGAGAATTTTCTACAACAATGCAATTAAGAAAAAGATTATTTAAAGAATTAGAAACTGATGTTTCTTTAAGGGTTGTAGAAGATGACAAAAACAGATGGGTTGTTTCTGGCCGTGGCGAATTACATTTGGCAATTTTAATTGAAAGACTTCGCAGAGAAGGATATGAGTTTCAGGTTTCGCGTCCTCAAGTTATTACCCGCGAAATTGATGGCAAAACAATGACTCCCTACGAAAAAATATTTATTGAAACTCCTGAAAAATATCAAGGAGTTGTAATGCAAAAAATGGGCGAAAGAAAAGCAGAGTTAAAAGAAATGAGAATGAATGGAGCCTTAATTTTACTAGAGTTTATAATTCCTACAAAAGGTTTGTTTGGATATAAAAATGAATTTTTAACTGACACAAAAGGACTTGGAATAATGAATACTGTTTTCTTTCAATATTTGCCCGACCCGGGAAACTGGAAAGAAAGGGATCACGGATCTTTAGTTTCCACCGACACCGGCCCAACTAACATTTATGGACTTACAAATGTTCAAGACAGAGGAGTTTTATTTTTTGGAGCAGCTGTAGAAATTTATGAAGGTCAAGTTGTTGGGCAAAACGCCAGAGGAAACGATATAAGAGTAAATGTTTGCAAAGAAAAAGCTTTGTCTAACATGAGGTCTAAGGGAGATGGAAAAATAGAATATTTTAAAACTCCAAAAACAATGGGGTTGGAAGATGCGCTAGAATATATTGGTGACGATGAGCTTGTGGAAGTAACTCCCCAAAATATAAGGATAAGAAAAATGCACTTAAAAGAAGTTGATGCCAAGCGTGCCGAACGTGAAGCCCTGGGCGTAAAATTCGACTACTAATATTCGACTACTAATATAAGTAAAAAACCGCTTCGGCGGTTTTTTGTTTGACAAATTTAAAAAATAATCGTAATCTGATTTTGTAGCATAACGCTACTATGTTTGTTCGTTAACAAGGCTCAACAAAGCCAGCCAAGCACAGAAAGAGAGGAAACAATGAGCTGTCTACCAAATGCAATACACTTTCTAACCGACGACGAAAAGAAGGTCGCTATTTTTGTCAAACCCAAAGTCGAATCCGTCTGCGCCACCGACTCTATTGAATCGCCTGGATCTACCGTCCTGGCAATCAGAGAATTCTGGCTCCAGCCAAACAGTGTCGTCCCGTTTCACGTGCACGGGGAAAAAGAAAAATTCTACATCTTTCATGGCCTTGGCCCTCTCGTGGTGACAATCATGCGAAATGGCGCTATCTGTGAATACAGAATGCGGGACCAAGATAAGCTCGTTATTCCGCCGGGGTGCCCACACTTCCTGAAATATTTTCCCGACACTCCGCCGACCCCCTGCAAAGTTCTCGTTGTGGCTTCATCACAAGACGCCAAGGATATTTCCTGGCAAGACGGCGCCGACTAACTTCTCCCTGCAGTAAGGCAAAAGAACAAACACATACCCCTAGTAGAAATCGAACGGGGCTTTTTTTTTCAAACTGCACAGCCCTTGATTTTTTAGCTTAAACGTGCTATCTTTAAGTACCTTAGTAATTAAGGCAAACTATGATCTTAATAAGCAAGGAACAATTTTTAGAAGAGCATAATAAGTTATCGCCTTCTAATTTACAGGCTACTCTGACTTTGCTTAACCGATTTAGAGAAGAAAAAAAGCCGCTCATGAAAGATGATGGCTGGTGCTTAGATAAACACAGAATTCCTTTTATTTCATGGCTTTCAACATTAGACAAAACAGATAAAAAAGGCGCCAAAAAATCTAAAAAGAAAGAAATATTTAAGAATTATCCAGAAACTCACTACGACGCATAAAAAACCGAGATTAGTCTCGGTTTTTTGTTACAGAGGATTTTTGCTCAAAATTATCAATTGACAGAGTAAAAAATAAATGCGAATATATGAATTAGTTCTTTGATTTGAAAGGAAAAAATGGAACAATATATTGGAATTATCTTATTGGCAGTAGCCTGTGAAGCGATAGATTCGGGACTTGGAATGGGATACGGAACAATTCTGTCTCCCCTGCTCATTGCTTTGGGTTTTGAGCCCTTGATAGTAGTACCATCAATCTTAATAAGCCAAGCGGCGGGCGGAATGATGGGAGCATTTAATCACCACAAAAAAGAAAACGCAGACTTTAGTTTTGGAAGTGACGATATGAAAACGGTTATGGCCATTACCTCTTTGGGAATAGTGGCAACTGTAATTGGTTCGTTTGCTGCCATTAACATTTCAAAGACCGCGCTCAACACCTATATAGGAACAATGGCAACAATAATTGGAGTTACGTTACTCACCGGATTCCAACTCAAATATTCTACCCTTAAAATGGTCTGTATAGGCGCTGTGTCTGCCTTCAACAAAGGCTTTTCTGGTGGAGGCTACGGCCCCATTGTAACAGGAGGACAGGTAGTTTTAGGAAAAGAACACAGAAACTCGATTGGTTGCACCACTGCAGCCGAAGTCCCTATTTGCCTAGCTGGTTTTGGTATCTATTTAGCTACCAACAATATTACTTCTTACTATTTGCTAATCTCTTTGACAGTGGGCGCTATTATCGGAGGAATTTTAGGGCCCATAATGACAGAGAGAATAAACAAAAAAGTTTTGAAGCTGATTGTCGGAACCATGATAACACTTTTGGGTTTGCTGGTGCTTTGCCAGATTATTGGTATTATCCCAAACAAGTTTTCCATTTAGTCTAAGGGTTCATCCTTGGAATGAACGGCACCTGAAAATGCCGTTTTTTATTCCAAGTCGACTTTTTGTTTTATTGACTTTTTAGAGCGCAGTAGTAATGTAAATATTAAACAAGAACCTTAACAATCAGCAAAAGAGAAAGGAACCAAATGATTTTAGAAACTACAAAGTGGTTTTTATTTTTCGCCTGTATCTTTGGATTATTGGTGCTCAAATACTCGTGCAGCACTGTTTGTAAACTGGTAAACAACGAATTCCGACGCAATCTGATAATGATGGGTGGCACGTTGGTGTTTGTGCTATCGGGCATAGCGCTTTCGATTTACAGAAATGACGATCCTGACACCATTAACTTTGGCGTTCTGTGCGGAGGTGTTGTGGTGGCAATAGTATTCGGAGCTGTAATATGCAATATTACAACCACACCCAAGGGCTTGGTGTTACCAGAGTAAAGGAGAAACCATGAGCGTTATAGGTTCAGATATTAGTCACACAACTTTTGAAAAGGGCGTTATTGTTTTTCACCTGACTCCGCTGGGAATAAGAAACCATCGGCTCTTCAATAAAAGATGGAACGCAGAACAGGCAAGAATCAGAAGGGTAAACGCCCGATACTCCAGAGAATGGGACAGAGAAATGAGCAGAGATTTGAGACGAGGACGAAAGCAACGTCGCGAACTAATGCAATGGCTCAAATCTGGAAAACCATCAGGTAATACCAAGCACAAATGCGCTCCCTGTGGCAAAATCAGATATTGCAAGAAAGATCGCGACCATTGGTTCTGCGCAGACTGCATCAAACTGGGACCTGGCAAAAAAATAGAAGTAAGGTGCCCTAAGCACAAAGAGTGGTGCGGTGGCCGATACGGCACTTGCTCCAGTTGCTTTGGTGAATCGGCCGGAAGCGGTTCCCTCATTTAGTTTTGTTCTTTCATGCCTTGTAAAAACACAAGGCTTTTTTATTTCAAACAAATTTTTTTTATGATACAATAAACAATAATTAAAAAACTATGTTTCAATATTTAATTGCAGTAATTTTAGGAGTTGTAGAGGGGTTTACAGAGTTTTTACCAATTTCCTCAACCGGACATTTAATTCTTGTAAACCAATTTATATCTTTCAATAAAAATTTCACTCTACTTTTTGATATTGTTATACAACTTGGAGCAATTTTGGCAGTTGTAGTATATTTTTGGAAAAAATTATTTAATTGGAATATTTGGTTTAAAACAATTATTGGAGTTTTGCCGGCTATAGTTGTGGGAGCATTATTCGCCAGCAAAATAGAAGAAAAATTATTTAATCCTTGGACCGTTGCTGTTGCCTTGCTTGTGGGCGGTATAATAATTTTAATTGTTGAAAAAAAGCAAAAAAATCCAAAAATTATATCAATAAGTGATTTAAGTTTTAAAACAGCATTTTTTATTGGATTAATTCAATGTTTGTCCATGATTCCAGGCACATCAAGGTCAGCAGCCACAATAATAGGAGCTATGCTACTTGGCGCTTCCAGAGTTGTTGCCACAGAATTTTCTTTCTTTCTGGCTATTCCAACAATGATTGCAGCTTCTGTTTGGAGCTTATTTAAATACAGGGCGCTCTTGAATATGGCCCAATTCTCAGTGCTATCTGTCGGATTTATAATTTCATTCGCTGTTGCTTTGGTAGCAATAAAATTTTTGATAAGCTATGTGCAAAAAAACAACTTTAAAATATTTGGCTGGTACAGAATTATCTTGGGCATAATAATAATTTTATACTTTCTGTTTAAGTAGTTATCCTTCCAAATAGAGGTAATTTCTGATAGAATACAATAGCTAATTACAATATAGAAAAATGACAGTAAATCTAATAAAAAATTACAAAAACTGTTTTTCAAATAAATATTTTGTTTGGTCGTCAGTTTTTGGCTTTGTTTTTTTAGTTATTAGCTTAACAATCACCTCGGCAGCAATTATGCTCGCCACCGAGAAACAAAACAACACAGTCACCGACATAATTCTAAGCAATATTCCAGCCTACAATTTAGCTAATTTTTTTGTTTATGGAGCTTTTGCCTTAGTTATATTCACGCTCTTTATAGTTTTAATTAAACCAGAAAGATTTCCCTTCGTATCAAAAAGCATATCTGTGTTTTACCTTACCCGCTCTTTGTTTATGAACTTAACCCATCTTGCACCCTATCCAGACATAGTTTCTACAAATGCCAACATTTTAAACAAACTTACTATTGGCGGAGATTTATTTTTTTCCGGACACACGGGTTTTCCATTTTTATTGGCGCTAATATTTTGGCAAGAAAAAAAACTTCGCTATTTATTCCTTATTCTTTCTGTTTTTTTTGGAACAATATCCTTGCTAGGCCACTACCACTACACAATTGATGTTTTATCGGCATTTTTCATAGCTTATGGCGTTTACCATTTCTGCGCTAAAATTTTTAAAAAAGACCATAAAATTCTTTTAAACGGTGTTCAAAATTAATAATATAAACAAATAAATATGACAGACCTTAAAATTACCGATGCTAAGTTTGAAGAAGAAATTAAAATAATTGACAAGCTTGTCTTAGTGGATTTTTTTGCTACATGGTGCGGACCTTGCAAAGTTTTAGGCCCTATTTTAGAAAAAGTGGCCGAGCATTTTAAAGATAAAATTGTTTTGATAAAAGCCAATGTAGATGAATTCCCCATTACTTCACAAAAATTCGGAGTTGAAAAAATTCCAACAGTTGTTTTATTCAAAAGCGGAAAACCAATAAATGGGTTTGTAGGTTTATTGCCGGAGAAAACAATTAAAGACTGGCTGGAAAATACAATTAAAGAAGCCAAATAATATGGAAAATAAAGAAAAAGTTGAACAGTTAAAAAAAGAATATGCCGAATACGCAAAAAAAAGCGGGTTTAATTTAAATCCTGATGAAAAAACCGTAGAAAGAATAATTGATGGGCTTTTGAAAAATGAAGGTAAATTTGGAGCAAAATACTGCCCATGCAGGAGAGTAACAGGAGATAAAGCAGAAGATGCAAAAAAAATCTGCCCGTGTATATGGCATAAAGATGAAATTAAAAATGACGGGCATTGTTTCTGCCGTTTATACGTAAAATAAATGATAACTGATGACGTAAAAATAACAGTGAAGGCAGGAAACGGCGGTAATGGCCGGGTGGCTTTCAGCAACATCAAATATATGAAAGGCCCCACCGGAGCCAATGGCGGAATTGGAGGGAATGTTTTTCTTGAAGGCGTTGCCGACCTTGGAGCTTTAAGGCAATTCCGCTTTAAAAAAGACTTTGAGGCAGATAATGGAGAAAATGGCGGAGCTGGGCTTCACGACGGCGCCAAAGCAGATGATTTAACTTTGCTGGTTCCCGTGGGCACAGTTTGCCATATTCTTACCGGGCCAAGAACACATACGGGCACCATAGAAATTACCAAAATTGGCCAACGCGAGTTGGTTGCCAAGGGCGGAAGAGGCGGAAAAGGAAATTGGTTTTTTAGATCTTCAATAAATACCACTCCAAAACAATTTGAACCCGGAAAGCCGGGAGAATATTTTGAATTGCGTTTGGAGTTGAAAATGATTGCCGATGTGGGGTTTATTGGTTTACCAAATGTAGGAAAATCCAGTTTGTTAAATGAGCTCACAAAAGCAAACGCAAAAGTTGCCAACTATCCTTTTACAACGTTAGAACCAAACTTAGGAGTATATTACGACTTAGTTTTAGCAGACATACCAGGGCTTATAGAGGGTGCTTCAACCGGCAAAGGACTTGGCGTTAAATTTTTACGCCACATAGAGCGCACAAAAGTTGTGTTCCATTTTATTTCAGCTGACTCTACCAATCCCCTGCTAGACTACAAAACGGTTCGTCATGAACTGGAAAACTACGGCGACATTCTTTTAGGCAAACAAGAATATATATTTTTAAGTAAAATTGATCTTGTTGATAAAAAAGTTATTTCTGCAATTAAAAAAGACTTTAAAAAAATAAAGAAAGAAATAGTCCCAATTTCCATAATAGATCCGGAAAGCATAGAAGCTGTCAAAAAAATCCTAAACACCATAGCCTTAGAAAAAAAGGTATGGTAAAATTACCTAATAATAACTTAATAATAAAAACATGGATACAACATCTCTTGTAGAAATAGTTATAGTTATAGTTGCCATATATCTTTTTGTAAAGTTTGTGGTGACCCCTATAGTCAAAGCTATAGTAGGAATTATAATTTTCTTGGTGTTAATTTACCTTCTACAGCGATTCTTAGGATTTGATGTAGACAAAGTGCTAGCTCCTTTCGGCGTATCTCTCAACATAAGCAACTGGGGGTCTAGTTTTAGCTGGATCACGGGGCCATTAACTTCTATTGTAGATCAAGCAAAAGGCTTAATAAGCTTTATTACCGGCAACTTCCCCAAGGCAGTAAATAAATAATTTACCATACAAATTATGACTCTTGGAGCTATAATTCTAATAATAATTAATTTTTTATCTTTCCCAACCTGGCATTTGGTCATATTTTTTATACTTCTATTTATACTTGTTGTCTGGTCTATGACTAAATCATGGGGGTTTTAATTCTGTTTTAAATGGAATTACAAGAAAAAATCAACTTAATAAAAAACAACGAAGCAGTGGCGATGTTGGCGCCAACTTTTGCTATTGATTTTAAATATCCAAATATAATAGGCATGTTGCGCCAATTAGGCTTTAAAGAGGTCACTGAGCTGACGTTTGGAGCCAGAATGGTTAATTGGGCTTATGCAAACTATGTGAAAGATCACCCCGAGCAAGAACTTTTTATCTCTACTCCCTGCCCCACAGTTGTAGCTTTTGTAAAAAACCAGTATCCAGAATTTGCAAAATACCTTATCCCAGTTGTTTCTCCAATGATAGCAATGGCTAAAATACACAAAAAATTAAATCCAAAAGAAAAAATTATATTCATTTCGCCTTGCTGGGCAAAAGAAAATCTTGAAGCTCCAAAACACGAAGAAATTGACGCTGTAATTACATTAAAAGACTTAAAACAAATTTTTGAGCAAGAGAATATAAAAGAAGAAAATTTTAATAAAGACTATTATTTTGATTCCCTTGTAAGAGAATATACAAAAATTTATCCTGTTTCCGGCGGACTGGCTGCTACCTCTCATATACAAAAATTATTCAAAGAAGGAGAGGTTTTTATAACTGATGGCGTTGAAAATATAAAAAAAGCTTTTGAAGAAATAAAAAATAAAACGAAACCTTACAGGTTTATGGATTTGTTAAATTGCCCTGGCGGATGCATTGGCGGGCCGGCGATAAACAGACAAGATTTATCCATAGAAGAAAGAAAAAAAATAATCTTTGATTATACCCACCGCTCTTCTGAAGAATCCATGGGCAAACACCAAGGAAAAGTTAAAGATGCCGAAAACATTGACTTAAGCACAAAATATTAATAAAGGTCGCCGCCCCTTAAAGGGCGAGCCTCGCCCCGAAGGGCGGGTTAAATAAAAAAATAAAACTTACAAAAATGGAATTAGTAAATTATTTAGCAGAAATTTGGGGCATTTCAATAGCAATTGTTTCCCTTGCTCTTCTTATAAAAGAAAAGCACTTAAAAAAACTTTTTGCGGCCGTAGAAGCCGAAGATGATTTATTTATGTGGGGACTCGCTAGCTTAGTAATAGGTCTTGGAATGATTTTGTCATACAACGTATGGGCACAAAGCTGGCAAGTTATAATCACAATTCTAGGATGGGTTTCGTTGATAAAGGGATTGTGTTTGCTGTTCACGCCTGAATTAGCCAAAAAATGGACAAAGAAATTGGAAACATCCTCTTTCTTGCCATATGTATTATTTGCCGGAGTATTGATTGGTTTGGTAATAACTTATTTTGCATTCACGGCATAAATTAAACTTAAAAACCGCCCCGAAGGGCGGTTTTTTGTTGGTCTAGTAATAATCTCTGACTTTTTTGAGTTCTTTATGTTTTCGCAATTTTTCCAATGCTTTTGCCTGAATTTGCCTAATTCTCTCACGGGTTACACCAAACTCCTCCCCTGTTTCNNNNTCCCCTGTTTCCTCTAACGTGTGCATTACTCCGTCATCTAAACCAAAGCGCATTCCTAAAATTTTTAATTCTCTTGGCGTCAATTCGCTGGATATTTCTTTTAATCTTTCTTTCAAAAGTTTTCTGGCAGCTTCTGTATTTGGAGCTATTGTTTTTTCATCTTTTATAAATTCAGCTAAAACACTATCTTGTTTGTCTTTGTCTTCTCCAACCGGAGTTTCCAAAGACACTGCTTTCTGAGCAATTTTCCTTATGTGATGGACCTTATCAACCTCTAAACCCATTTCAGCTGCAATTTCTTCGGCTAAAGGCTCTCTCCCTAATTCTTGTAAAAGGTTTTTCCTAATTTTTGTATATTTAGAAATAGTTTCTATCATGTGCACCGGAATTCTAATGGTCCTTGCCTGGTCAGCTAAAGCCCTTGTGATAGACTGCCTAATCCACCAAGTTGCATATGTTGAAAATTTATATCCTCTCCTCCAATCAAATTTCTTAACCGCCTTAAACAAACCCAAATTTCCTTCTTGTATCAAGTCCAGCAAAGTTAAATTTGGCGACCTGCCAACATATTTTTTAGCAATAGAAACAACCAACCTTAGGTTTGCCAAAGCTAATCTATTTTTTGAATCCTCATCTCCTGCCTCTATCTTTTTTGCCAATTCTTTTTCTTCTTTTGCAGACAAAAAGCTGGATTTTCCAATTTCTTTCAAATACATTTGTATTGGGTCAATCTTCCCAATTAACGCTTTTTTGCCTTTCTTTTCTTTTTTGCTCTTAGTCTCCAAAAACTCCTGCATTTCTTTTATTTGCACTCCTCTTTCTTTAAAGTCGTCGTAAACTTTCTCTAAGCCCTCGATGTCTCTTTCTATCTTTGGAAAAGCATATAAAATTTCCGAGGTTGTAACAAAACCCCTTTCTTCTCCTTTTTTCAAAAGCGCCTCCAGTTGAACCGGGTCTATAACAGATTTTTTATGGACCCTTTCTATTCTATGAGAAATTTTTTTCTTTAACGCTTTTTTCTTTTTAGCAACTTTTTTTACTTTCTTGTTTTTTTTCATAATTTTATTTATTTGAAAATTTTTTCGAAAACATAATATTTTTGCTTTTCCCCAATTCCATAAATATCTTTAACGGTCTTTATAGTTTTAAATCCCATTTCTTTATGAAAATGAATGGATTCTTTATATCTTTCCTCAATAAATGTTATCAATTTTCTGTTTTTTAATTTTTTTATAAGTTTATTAAAAAGTTCTTTCCCAATGCCATGATTTCTATATTTTTTATCAACAACCCAATCGGCAATAAACATATCCTTGCTTTCTGTCCCAAACGATATTATAGCCCCTACAATTTTGTTTTTGTCTTTTGCCACAAAAACTAACCCCAATCTTATAAAAGAACCTACATCATATTTTCCGGCAACGCCGTCTAACCCAAACGCTTCTTTCCAAACCTCTCTTTCTAATTGCACTATCTTGTTCGTATCTGACGGTTTGGCTAAAGTAATTTTAATCTTATTTTCCATTCTATATTTTTTGATGCAATTCTTTAGCTTTTTTAGTAAATTCTTCAATTATCTCACCTTTTTTTTGTTCATCGCTTTCACCCTTTAAGGCTCCGGAAAGCTCATTCATTCTGTTTATCAATTCTATATCTTTTAGCTGAGAAATACAAAGCTGAATCTCGTCTAAGCCGTCTTCATCATAATTAATTTCCGCTTTAAGCGCCAACATATCTAACAACTCTTTATACTCATCTTTAGGAATATCTGCAAAAATTGCCTCGGGGTCATTGCCTCTTTTTGAAGCGCTGGCCTTAATATTCTCTATCAAACTTTTTGTTTTGTCGCAAAACAAACAATGATGAGCTTCTTCAATTAAATTTAAATTTTCAGGATTTTTTAAAACTAGTGAAACAATTTTATCTTCCAAAAGTTTTTTTCTTCCTTCAACGGACATATTTCTGCCAACAGTTTGTACCGGCACAGTATCTAATGATTGAGAAATATTTTCTATTTTGGTGCTCTTTAGTTCCTCTAAAACTGAATCCTGGCTAACCCCTAATTTTTCTGATAATTTTTGAATCCAGTGCGACTGTTCAATTTTATTCTGTAATCTTTTTATGGCCGGCAATATAATTTTACCAATTTCTTTTTTCCCTTTTGGATCTTTTTTGTCAAACTTAGCAAAAGTGGAGTCAAAATAAAAATCCATTATTGTTCTGGCGTTTTTTACAGATTTATCCCAATTTTCAGGATTTTCTAAAATAATTTCTGCAGGGTCTTTAGCTCCAGAATACGTATCTATAATTTTAATATTAAAACCCTGTGATTCTGCTAAATTAATACCTCTTTTTGTGGCGGTATCTCCGGCAACGTCCATATCAAATGATAAAAGCAAATTATCGGTGTATCTCTTCAATGTGTTTAGGTGTCTTGAGGTTAAAGCAGTGCCCGATACTGCCACTGTGTTCTCAAACCCTGCTTGCTGGCACATTATTGTGTCTGTTTGTCCATTGGTTATTCTTCCTTACAGCAACTTTTGCAAAATTAAGCCCATACAGCACATTACTTTTGTCATATAATATTGTTTGAGGGGTGTTGATATACTTGGCTATTACTGCATCTTTTCCCGCCTCCGGACGGGACCCCGCTTCGCGGGGAAACACTCTAGCGGTAAAACCAATCACCTGGGAATTCAAATCAAAAATTGGGAAAATAATTCTTCCACGAAATCTGTCATATGGATTATTTCCTTTTTCTGACTGCACAGCCAAACCGGCTTTTACAATTTCCTCGCGATTGTACCCCCTGCCCACTAAAAAATCTGATAATCCCTGCCATGTGTCCGGCGAATAACCCAGCCTCCACTTTTTAATGCTTTCTTCTGTAATTCCCCTTTTTAATAAATATTCTTTGGCTTCTTTGCCATAAGTGCTGTTACCAAGCTGTTTTTCAAAAAAAGAACAAGCTAAATCACAAATTTCATAAAGTCTTTTTCTTTCGCTTGTAATTTGCGGGTTTTCCCTTTTAAGTTCAACTCCGGCTTTGTTGGCTAAAATTCTCAAAGCGTCGCCGAATTCAACTCCTTCAATTTCTTTTACAAACTCAAAAATGTCTCCGCCTTTTGCGCAACCAAAACATTTCCACATTTGTCTCCCAGGGGAAACAAAAAATGAAGGCCCTTTTTCATTATGAAATGGACAAAGCCCGCGGTAGTTAACCCCGGTTTTTGTAAGCTTTACATAGCTTCCCACAACATCCAACACATTCAATTTATTCTTGATTTCTTCAATCTGTGAATCCATGAGCGCCTTTATATTACCACTAATTATCTAGAATGCAATTTTCATCTTTTCTGCGTTACCTTTAAAGTCCATTTTATCGCCAGAAGTCTGAGATGGATAAGGAAAAACCCACACGTGAGCGTGCGGCACGTCTGTGCCCGCAACTCTGCTAAAAATGTATTCCTGACTAAAAGCTTTTTTTTGAGCAAGAGCTACTTTCCGTACTACTTCAAAATATTCTCCTAAATTAGGTACATCCCATACAAGTGGATAGTGTTTTTTGGGTACCACTTGCGTGTGACCAGGAGATTGCGGGTCTATATCCAAAAATGCTAAAAATTTATCATCTTCATAAACTTTATAGTTTGGAATTTCTCCTTTTATAATTTTGCAAAAAATACAATCCATAAAATTAAGCAAGGAAAATGATTTTTAGCGTATTTCAGGACACGAAGTGCCTGACGAAGCGAGTTCCGCGAAGCGGCACGAGCGTTAGCATAAAATCATTTTCCGAGCGATATTTATTGCCGAGCGCTATCTTACCTGATAAGTTAAGTTTATAGTAACATCTATTTCCTGTTGTCCTGGCTGAATTGTTGGTGCGGCTATCCCTCCCCCAATTCCACTACTCTTTTCCATTGCGTTATACATAATAGGGCTTGGGCTGTAGCCTTCATAAACATTAATCAATTTGCCCAAACCTAAACCAGACTCTTTAGCTAAATTTTTAGCATTTAATTTTGCCTGAGCAATTGCTTTGGCCCTTGCCTGATCTTTAAATTGCTGAGGATTATCAATTGTAAATTGCAAATCTCCAACTAGGTTGGCTCCGCTGTCTGTTGCGTCAGCCAAAACATCTCCAATTTTTGTGAAATCTCTTACTTTAACCTGAACATTTTGATCTAATGTATACCCCTGGAAAACACTGCCTGCCTTTTCAGTATAATTATAAAGCGGAGTTAAATTATAATTTGTTGTTTGTATGTCTTTATCGGCTATTTTTAATTTCTTTACAGCTGAAATAATGGCATTCATTTCTTTTGTATTACTGCCGGTTACTTCGGCAACTGTTGCTCCTTGTGTATGAACACCTAAATTAACTATAGCCACGTCTGGTTTGGCATAAATTTTTCCTTCTCCGGAAACTGTAATTTGATTTGCATTTTGCTGGTCTAATGTTTTTTGCTGATAACCCATTTGCGCAAACAAAAATATAACTAATACTGCAATTAGAATAGCTATCATTAATTGTCCACGTTTAATAAAAACTTTTAATTGTTCGTCCACGTTTTTTATTCCTAATCTTATGTATTTGATTAGAAATTAATTAATATTTTTACTTTATTTTCTTTTAATTATTAAATCCTCTTTAGGTTTTTTAGATTTCAAATTATCAATAACTTTCTTGACTACAGGTTCTACGTCCATATAGGTTGATAAATCATCTGGATATTTCTCTTTATAAATCTCTGTTTTCATACCACCGGGAAAAACAGCATAAACTTTTATATCAGAATCCTTTATTTCTTTGCGGATAGATTCTGTTAGCCCTTTAACCGCAAATTTTGAAGAAGAATACGCCGATATTTCCG
>JAPLZA010000114.1 GCA_026395275.1 Candidatus Staskawiczbacteria bacterium
ATGGTGATCCTTATACTGTATTTTTCCCTCCAGTAGAATCAAAAGCTTTTGAAGAAGAAATAAGCGGCGCCTTTGGAGTTACAAAAGCTGATATAGAAATTTTAGACTAACAGTTTTAAAAAACCGCGCCTCCTGGCGCGGTTTTTGTTTGTTAGTTAAACTATTTTTTTATTATCGCCGTAACCTCAATCTCAATCTTGGCGCCTTTTCGTGTCATCGCATTTACTTCTAATAACGTGCTAACCGGTTTACTTTTAGCAAAATATTTGTCGCGAATTGGAGATACCTTTTCGAAATCATCAATGTTTGTTAAAAAAGTTTGTGCTTTAACTACATCGTCAAAAGTTGCCCCAGCACTGTTAAGAATCTCCCCTAATTGTCTAAAAACATCTTCTGTCTGCTTAATAATGTCATTAGTAATAGCTTCGTTCTTTCCATTTTTAGAAACTTGTTGGCCGGAAACAAAAACCAATTCTGCGTTGCCAAGATCTATTTTTATCGCCGGTGAATAAGTACCGCGAGTTTTTTTCCAACCGCTTGGGTAAATTATTTGTTTTGTCATATTTTTAAATTGTGCCCGAGGAGGGAGTCGAACCCTCATGAAGACAAGCCTCACAACATTTTAAGTGTTGCGCGTATACCATTCCGCCACTCGGGCTTAATTAACTTATTTTTTGTGCTTTATATTTCTACCTCTATGACTAGATTTTAAACTATGACAATTTGGGCAAAGCACTCTTAAATTTTCCAACCTATTATCTAAATGATCTCCATTAATATGATCTAACTCTAACGGTAGATACCCTTCTGCGCTCTTTTTAGCCCATCCGCATTCCTCACATTCCTTTCTCTTTATTCCAGCGATAAATAATCTTTTCTTGAGCTTAAAACTTTGATAATGACTATTCCTTACTAAAATACTTTCCAAAGAAAGGCGTGGCTTCCCAATGCCCTTTAATCCTTTGTTCCAAACTTTTCCTGTGAAATGACTTATATCAAAATTGTATTCTTTAATATACTTTTTAATCTGCTCATAATTTCCACCCGCCTCTATCAGGCCAATCTTATTCAAAACTTGTCGGTAGCTCTTAGAATACTTAATTGCATCTTTTAATTGTGATTCGCTCCAACTTCTTTTCATTAATTCATTATATCATCCTGAAAGTGCACACGCAATACTGTGCTTACGCGACTACCATTGAGGCACGGGTGGGAATTGAACCCACGTATAAGGGTTTTGCAGACCCTTGCCTTACCACTTGGCTACCGTGCCGTACTTGTTAATGTAATTCTATCAATTTTTTATTTTTTTTCAACCTCGCCTGATCCTTTGTCCTGTTCGCTGGCCTTAAATAGCAACTCTTCAATTTTAGCTGCTTTGCTAATTTCCGTTTCTTTGACAAATCTTATTCTTGGAATTGGGCGCATTTTTAAAGTCCTGTTTATTTTATACTGTATATCATAAACTGATTTGTTTAAAGCGTTTATTATTCCGGTTGCCTTTGCTTCCGGAAAAACAGAAATATATGCTTTAGCTTCAATTAAGTTTGCTGTTGTATCAACCCTTGTCAAAGTAACCAAAATTTCAGGCGAAAAAGCAAAATCTTTTAAAATGATTTTGCCTATTTCTATTTGTAACAGGGAATTAACTTTTTCAATTCTGTTATTCATTACAATTCTCCTTTTTTACGCTCTTCAACGTATGCCTGTATAATATCTCCTTTTTCAATTTTTACATTACCTTCAAAAAGTATTCCGGCTTCATCGCCCTTTCTCAACAAATCAATATCTTTTTTGTCCCTTTGTAAATTAATTATTCTACCAGAACCCACTTTTCTTTCACTTCTGAAAACTTCTAATTTCAAACCCTTTTTTAATTCTCCTTCTGTTATTTTTCCTCCTACAATTTGTCTGTTTTTTTCTCCCCAAAAAACCACTAATGTTTTCAATTTTCCAATATCTTTTCTTACAACTTCCGGCTCTAAAGTTTTTTCCAAGCTAGACCTTACGTCCTGAATTAACTCGTAAATTATTTCGAACGTTTTGATTCTTAACCTTTTGTCCAAATCATTTTTCATAAACTGCATAACAGATGTGCCAATTTTAACTCTAAATCCAATTATTATAGCTTTTGACATTTCAGCCAGTTTGGCGTCGGTTTCGTTTATCTCTCCTACTTCTGCTTTCAAAATACGCAAAACAGCTTTATCTTGTGGAAGATTTTTTAACATTGCTTCAATAGCTTCCAGCGAGCCAAAAACATCTCCCTTCAAAATTATGTTTAATGTTTTCTTATTCGGGTCTGATTCTATGATGGTTGAACCTAATTCTCTCTTTGGGGCTTCTTTTTTTATTTTAGCCAGAGCCTCTTCTGCTGTTTTATAGCTTTTAAATTTTTCTCCAACTGCCGGGACTGTTTCAAACCCTAAAATAATAACCGGCTGTGCGGGCAAAGCTTCTTTTACGGGTAGACCCCTAAAATTTTCTAAGTGTTTTACTTTGGCGATTGCTAACTCTGTGGCAATAATATCTTTGTTTCTTAAAATACCTTTTTTAACTATGGCAGTTGCAACAGGGCCCTTTCCGCCATTCATATAAGATTCAATAATCAAACCTTCTGCCGGAACACTTGTGTCTGCTGTTAATTCTTGCATGTCAGCTACCAATAATATAACTTCAAGCAATTCATCTATTCCTGCTTTTTCTTTTGCTGAAACTTCAACCGAAGGAATTGTTCCACCAAAAGATTCCACCAAAACATCAATTTTAGAAAGCTCTCCTTTTATTTTTGTGGGGTTGGCAGTTGGTAAATCTATTTTGTTTAAAACAACAATCATTGGAATTTCGGCGTGTTTTATTGCAAGCACTGCTTCTTTTGTTTGGGGTTGCACAGATTGCGCGGCATCTACAACCAACAAAGCAATGTCTGCAACTTCAGCTCCGCGGGCGCGCATTGCAGAGAATGCTTCGTGTCCTGGAGTATCAATAAAAGTAATTTTCTTTCCTTTTTCCTCAATTTCATAAGCTCCTATGTGCTGGGTAATTCCGCCTGATTCTTTTGAAGTTATTTTAAAATCTCTGATGGCCTCTAAAAGGGAAGACTTTCCGTGGTCAACATGCCCCAAAACAACCACCACTGGTGGTCTTAAGGTTGCATTTTGTTGTACAGGTTTTTTTACCATTTATTTTGAATTAATTGCCATGTTTAGTGCTTCAACTTCTTCGCTAGAAAGCATGTGGTCTGACTTTCCGGCTTTTACAGTTTTAGCATAAACTCTATTACCTTCTTTAGAAAACAAGCTTGAAATTACAAAACCATTATTTTTATCATCTAGCAGGGCTATTACAAAGCTTTGGTTACCTCCCATTTCGTTAAAAGGATTGAATCTCACAATACCGGTTTTTTGGATTGTTCTTTTGGAAATATCTTATAAATTTTTAATCTTTAAAAATGATTATTTTATTTTTTCTTCCAAAGCATTATTTTTATCTTTTTGGGAAAGAAAAATATCTTTGAATTCTTTTATTTTACCCTTCTCTAAAAGCTTATTTATTTTTTTGTTTGTCTGATAATTTTGCCAGAACAAAAAACCGTTTACAATAAGCAAAATTAAGATAACAGCGCCTAATAACAAAAAAATAATCGCCTGTGAAGCCATATAATTATATTAGCTTAAATTTGACAAAACTTCAATGTTAATCAGCTTTGTCCAAAACTGTCCAAATACCCGGGTCTTCAACGCCCAAAACCCAAGCAGAAAAACCCTTAAAATTGTTTTGATTTATAATGTCCATTCTGTCTTGAAAGCTTTGCTTATTTTGGTACCAAATTTTATATTGCTTGTTGTTGAAAAAATATGACATCCATGGCGCACTCAAACTGGCATCAAAACCAGAATTGTGCTGAAAATTAGACATTAAGCGTGAAAGTCTTTCATATGTGCCAGAAGAATTTATTTTTTTTGCAGAATCAACGCTCCAGCCCCAATAATAAAGCGGAATTCCCAAAGATAATTTGTCTGCTGGAATTTTATCTTTAACGTAAGCTAAAACGCTGTTAACAAAAGGCAAAGATGCTACCGGGCCCGTTGAATTTGGGTCGTCATAAGTCATTAAACTTATAAAATCAACTGCTTTGGCAATTCTGGCGTAGTCAAAAACTCCAGACCAATTTTTAAAAGTATCTGTGTTTTCATAATCAACACTGCGTGGCACAACAGCCACGCTTAAAATTAAATTATTTTTATGTAAAGACTCTGCAGTTTTTTCTACAAAAGCTGAGTATAAATCTTTATCTAAATAACTTATATTCTCAAAATCAAATTGCCAACCAATATAACTGTCTTTTTTTGCTATACTGACAAGCCCTTTTATTATTTCATCTTGCGCCTTTGCAGAAAGCAACAGCCTATGCATAACGTCTTGTTTAAAGCCGGCATTTGCCACCAATGGCATCACCTTAACTTTGCTTTGGCTAATTGCTTTTTTTAGTTGAGCATCGAGTCCTCCAACAAAATATAATTTTTCAGAAACTCCATAAAATTGCGGAGCTAAAATATCAATTTTACTCGCATTTGCCTTTAAACTTTTTATGCCTTCCTGTTCTTTGGAGTGCGACATGTAAAATATATTTTCACTGGCGAGGCAAAAAATCGGCAGTAATAAAAAACATCCTAAAAAAATTATAAAGAAATATTTTCTAGAAATATTCATTCATATATTCTACCACTTCGATAACCCATTCGACAAACTCAGGGCAAGACTCAGTGTAAACGCTTCAATTATTTCAGCGCAAGCAAAAATCTCATTGACATTATTTTATATTTAACTAAACTTTATTTACCAGGGCTAAGAACGCAGCTTGCTAAAACTGGAGGTCCAGTTGATGGCACACGACTCCCCAAACAGTCTGGCATGTGCAAAAGCAGTCTATAGGTCCTGTCCCTCCGGGCGGTCGTCAGTAACTGACGGCTGGTAGTAAAATGTGCTGCAACAGGCAGCTCTTCATAAGCTGCGAGGCGGGGAGGAAGGTTTCTCCCCGCCGCCCTCAATTTTTGCACCTTCACAATCAAAAAGGACCCACAATGGAAAACATATGTTGTAAGACCTTGCTGGCTGAGATTCTTGGTGTTTCCGTGGCTGATATTGAATTGACTCTGGCCTCAAAAGATGGTTATTCTAAAATTAAGTTCAAAAAAAGGAGCGGTGGTTACAGAACGGTTTACAGGCCGCCCGAACCTTTAAAAAGAATACAGCTGTTGTTGTTAAGAATCTTTTTTCCGTGGTTTTTTAATATGACCAATGCCTCGTTGGTGCAATTTCCTGGCAAGGCGGTTATTTTCGGCCTACGAAATAAGACAGGATCGTTTTTTCATCATGCCGAGCATCACAAAACGTCAGAGTGGTTTTTTCAGATTGATTTGAAAGATGCTTTCCCATCTGCCGACATCGAGCTGATAAGACGAGCGATAACTTCCCGGATTTGTTTTGATTTGAATCATTTTCTGAATTGCAAGAGCGGTGCGTTTAGAGAAGGCAAGGCAGATACAAAAAAATCTCCTTTCTCTAAAACCACTTTTTTCAGCCGAATGAATGCAGAAACAGCCTTGTCTCACCAAGAATACGGCATACGCCTCCAAATAGCAGAAAAATTGGCAGACCTGATCATAGAGCTAACCACCTTTCAAGGAATTCTGCCTCAAGGAACCTCTACCGCATCTTTTCTTTTTTGGATAAATTTAAAGATGGCCAACGTTTTGGGAAAAATCCGATTCTTTCTAAAAGAATTTGTCAAAAAACAAAACCCTTGTTCTCCAAGAGATAACTGGTTTTTCCGAGTATCTATGTACGCAGACAACAT
>JAPLZA010000109.1 GCA_026395275.1 Candidatus Staskawiczbacteria bacterium
ATTCCGTTCTTTAATCCTTTTTCAACTATTTTTTTACCCTCTGGCCCCGACTGACTTTCAAAAATAAAATAATCAAATTTTGTATCAAGTTTTTTATAAATTTTATCAAAATCTTTCAAGCTTTCTTTCTTGCCTTGGTCATAAAGTTTGTTTATATTTTTGTCTGACCTCTCGTATATTTTTTTATTCAACTCAGTAATTTCTTTCTTTGCCTGTTCATCTTCTTGGTAAGCTTTAGAGCCAAAAGCATAGGCATCTCCCCAGCTTTGATTGCCATCTTTAATTTTGCCCCAAATTGCTTTTGCCACATGAATTCCCACATCTCCCTGGTAACAAACTCTTTTTACCTTAGCTCCCTGAAACTCAAAAATGCGAGATAAAGATTCCCCTACGGCATTGTTCATTAAGTGGCCTATGTGAAACTTTTTGAAAGGATTTGGATCTGTATAATCAATTATTACCTTTTTATTCTTCAATTCTGTTCCTTTTCCGTAGTCTTTATCAATTTCTTTTAAATTATCAATAAAAAATTTATCTGCAATAAAAAAATTAATGAAACCCGGACCGGCAACTTCTATTTTAGAAAATAAACCCGCTTCGCCGCGAGGCGAGTTACTCTCAATTTTCCCTTTTATTAATTCTGCGGTTTCTCTTGGGTTTTTATTAATTTGTTTAGCTAAAATTAAAGCAACATTTGTTGAGTAATCTCCAAATTTTTTATCTGAAGGTATTTCAACAGAAAAATCCGGGACATTCCCTAAACTTTTTGTTGCCTTTGTAATTATTTTTTTGATTTCGGTTTTCACTGTATTGTTGTACCAATAAATGGCTTACTATTTAAAAAATCTTCAAAACGCTCTAAGTGCTTTCCATTTATTATAACAACTTTTAGCTTTAGTCTTGCGGCTAACTTTGAAGCCCTTGGATCAAAAGGCATTGAAAGCCCTGGAGTCCATTTATCTCCCACTATTCTTTCAAAGCTTTTCCAATCAATTTCTTTTAATGGCTTTGCATCGGGCGATTCATTTGGATTTTTGTCATAAACATAATCAATGTTTGTTAAATTGATTATGGTTTTGGCTCCATGATTTTTGGCTATTAACACAGCGTCATAATCTGTTGACCAGCCCGGCTTCCAACCAGCGCCAATTATAATATCTTTTGTGGTTTTTACTTTTTTATTTGGGTCTGTAATAATTTTAGGATAACAATTTCCAAAAAATACCTGTTTTAAAACCTCTGCATTTAATTTTGTGATATTTATTCCAACCCAATCTCTGTCAGAAGACTTTGCGCCAAATTCTAAAAGCGCTTTTTGATAATTTCTGGCAATTTTCCCTCCGCCAACAAAAATAAAAAATCGCCTTGCACCTAAATATTTCTGCAAAGAATATTTGAAGCTTTTCAAAAATCCCATATCAATTTCCCCCGGCGCAACCAACGAACCGCCCAATGAAATTATAATTGTTTCTTTTTGCATATTATTTAGAAATTTTAGCATGAATAAGGCTAAAGATAAACCCCGATAAGCCTACGGGGCAAGAATTTTATGCAAAAAAAGAGGCGGAATCCCGGGAGGGGAAATCCGCCATTGCAAAATTGGTCAGTCCAGCGCCTTAGGTCGGCAAAGCCGAACACGAGGATCAACCATGTAACCAATAAGATCGTGGTGTGATATTGCACCAAGTCCTTGACCATGGTTCTCTACGAGAGTGAGTCCTCGTCCATCGAAGTGTGGAGTAGATGTCCAATAATAAACGCTGACAAGGAACCCTTTTGGTTTCATAGCCCTAAGTGCGCGATCAAGCTCCTTTTCCGTCGGCAATCTCCAATCGCCTACAGAGTGCACATTCACAGCGGCGAGCATGTCCGTCTGTTCCCTGAAACCTCCAATATCATCACTCCACTCGAGAGGCGTATAAACCATTTCC
>JAPLZA010000058.1:0-2451 GCA_026395275.1 Candidatus Staskawiczbacteria bacterium
CTGGAAAGCTAATATTCTAACACAACTTCTTATCAGTTTTGCTTATTTGCCGATGTTTCACAAGCTTTACGTGGAAAAGAAAAAATCCGATTCATATTTTGCTTGGGTGCCGAACATATTCATTGCTAGCATAGCCGTATACCCGGCAATGGTTGACGGCAACTCGCTTTCAGTAATTTATTCGGTTCGCTCATTTTCTCTTTCCCTCTTAACAACACTTTTGTTGTTCTATTACCAAACCAGGGCCAAGAAGGTCGCCTCTGCTATTTCAAAGTAGAGGTTTTTTATTTCTTTGTCTTTTTTTTGAATTTGATGTAATATATACTTTGGAAAGTTAGATGTATATTTTGCTTATCCCGCACGTTGAAAAAAAAGTGAAACACAGCGGTAAACACAGAAAGGCAGGCAGATAACATGGATCTTAATGATTTCTTAACAACAGTAAACAGAATACGGAGTCGAGCCATAGCTCGTGGCATGCTGGTGGTAAACCCAACCAACGACGAACTGAGAGCGATTGTTGCAAAACAGCCCGGGGTGAAGAAAACCAGATATGAGAGCTTTGTGGCAGAGAGCGGACCCAGCTCAAGGGCGGCGATGTTCACCCGCAATAGCGTGGACAATCTCTTTGGCTCAGAAGAAGAGAAATTATTGTCTTTGGCAGAAGATATCTTGTCCCAGCAGCGGTTGATTTCTTTGGACAGGGTTGTTGGCGACGGGAGCAACAGAACAACAGTCAGATTGATTGTCCCCGAAAGTTTTGCCCACATCGCCTTGGGCGGTGGCAATCTTTTTCTGCCTCCAAAAGGAGAAGTTAAAGATCCGGATTATTACGTTTTGTTTTTTGCAGATGCGGCTTTCGAGGCAAACAAGTCCAAGCCCCTTCCTGAAAAGGATATTACCATCAGGCTGGCAATGCTTCCCGACGGAAGATTCGTCAAGGTGGTAAGGAATTCCAACTACATCGGCGAGTTCAAAAAGGGCGTTTTCGCAGCCGAGAATTGGGCTGCCAAAACTAGAAGGGGTGGAATTTTTCTGCACGCCGGATGCCGTAGAGATTATCTTCAAACGGTTCACGGTGCTTTTGCTTCTTCGGCGACCCTTCTTGTAGCTCTGAGTGCCAATGGAAAGACTACAACCACCTGTCGCATTTTGGCCAAAAAAGGAAGGGAAGAGTCGTGGATGGTTCAGGATGACGGTGGGTATTTATTGCCCGATGGTTCTTTCCACGGATTCGAGGGCGGTGGCGTATTTGTCAAAACTGAAGGCGTTAATGCTGGAGAGCAGACAGAAATTTTTTACGGTTTGTTAAACCCGGACACTGTTCACGAAAATGTCTGGGTTTCCGAAGACGGGCGCTTGGATTTCGACAATCTGGAAATAACCTCCAACGGCAGAGCAGTCGTTCGCAGAGCAAACCTCATGCACGCCAGCCGTGAGATTGGGGTTGATAAAGTCCACAACTTGATTCTGATTACCAGGGGGCCCTTGATTCCGGCGATTTCGAAATTAACGCCCGAGCAAGCGACCGCCCTGATGATTTTGGGTCAGGCAATGGAGTCTTCGGCCGGAGACCCAACCAAAGCCGGACAAATCCGCAGCGAATTTTTCTACGACCCATTTGTCGTTGGGGATCGCGCGGAGCACGCCAACATCTTTTACAGAATCTTGAAAGGCCTTCCTAATATCAACTGTTATTTGTTGAACACCGGCTGGATTGGGGAAGGTTCGCATTACCGAAAGATTACCTTGGAAAACACCATGGGTATTCTGGATTCTCTGCTTCGTGGAGGTCTTGAGGACTGGGAACAGTCTCCAACTGGACTCATAGTGCCGAAAGCCGTGAGGTCAGTGGACGATACCTGTTTCCATCCTGAGAAGCTCTATTCCTCAACCGGGTTTGGGAAAAAACAGAAAGAGCTTAACCTGGTCAGGCGAGAAGCCATCGATAAAATCGGGGGCAAGCTCGACTTCGACGCTGGCAAGCTGTTTCAATAAGAGTGTTTCAGTTCGAATTAATGGGGCGCGACAGTCAGCGCCCCTTTTTTATTTAGATTTTTTTAGTTGACTTTATTGATTTTATGCTGTAGTTTATACATATCATAACATTCCGTTATGGTGTTCTTTCACAAGGAGAAAAGCAATGAAAATACGTTATTATGTACTGATTGCACTCATATCCGCATTGTCTCTAAGTTGCCAGAAGGCTCCAAAATCCGAAGATGCTGTATTGGGTGATTTTGCCAAGAGTGTTCTTAAGGCAGGAAAAGAAAAAGATTCTGCAACATTTGTAAGTAAGTTGAGCATGTCCAGCGTTGCAGACCTCAACGCTATTGTCGAGGTGATGAAAAAAGCCAACCCCCAGTTTAAGCCTGAAGAAGACAAGGAAAAACCCACGGACAAGGCGATCCGGAAAGAAGCAGAAGCCAATGTGCGCCTGTTTATGAACTC
>JAPLZA010000058.1:2457-6286 GCA_026395275.1 Candidatus Staskawiczbacteria bacterium
TTGACGGGAAACTGTCTAGTGTTGTAACCGCTCAAGATCCTACGATAAAGGGTGCGAATGTTTGTTCCATGATTATCTGGGCCAAACACAAGGACGGTAAGTTTCGTGGCATCAAAATAGCCAGCGTCTGGAAAAATGACGACGGCACTATGAAGGTTATAACTTGGGTGCAACTCAGTGGCTACGAAGCGCATAAGGGTGCTACCAAAAAGAAGGCTATTTTGGAGCGCGACACGGCTGAAGCCTGCGACCATCCTGAATGGATACAATACCAATGTGTTTTCACTGACTATAACTAACGCGCGTCACAAGGTACGAACCCATTCTCACGTGAGAATCCTCAAGGGTTTTTTTATTTAAAACCGCGTATTTTTATTGTGCGACAAATTGGATAGATTAAATAAAAATAGAAAAGAGGGGATATATTACCGCATATCCGACTAATTTAGTCGGATATGGTATATCACACAGTATTATTACAGTTGGCAGCTGGGAAATTTTAATTATTTTTTGTCTGGGTCGGAGTGGAATTGGTGGTGGATATCGCGGAGGCGTTTATTGGTTACGTGTGTGTAAATTTGAGTGGTGGCAATATTGCTGTGGCCCAAAAATTCTTGGATACTGCGGAGGTCGACGCCTTGGTTTAATAAATCAGTGGCATAACTGTGGCGCAAAGTGTGTGGGGTAGTGAAAATTGGTACGCCAGAAAGCAAAGCATATTTTTTTACCATTCTTTCAATTGACCGTGGCGTCAGGCGGGCATCTGTATCATCTTTTTTATCGCGAAAATTTATAAACAAAGCTTTTTGGTTGGCATGTTTAACATCATTTCTTATTTCCAGATATTTTCTAATAAAGTTTAATGCGCGTTCGGAAAAATAAACTACACGCGGTTTGCCGCCTTTTCCAATAACGCCAAGCTCCATGTCTTTTTTATCTTTTAAACTGTTAAACTGTTCAAGGTTTAGGGCAGTGAGCTCGGCAATTCTAAGCCCGGTTGAAAAAAATACCTCTAAAATAGCCCTATCTCTGGTGTTTATATCATCTTTTGGATCAATAGAAGCTAAAAGTTTGCTAACCTGGTCTAAGGTGAGGAATTTTATGCTTTTTGAGCCTCTATCTGGCTTTGAGAGGGCTATTTTGTCTGGGGGTAGCGAAAGTACGTCTTTTGCCACAAAGTAGCCTAAAAAGGCCCTTAAAGCGATTAAATAGTAGTTCTGGGTGCCCTTAGATAGCAGTTTACCCGTGGCTGGGCTTGGGGTGCGGGAAAGGTATAAACGGTAAGCCCAAATGTGCTCTGAGGTCAATTGGTGGGGAAGTAATAAGCCCAATTTGGCCTGGTCGAGCCAATGGAAAAATTTCTGCAGATAATTTTTATAATTCTCTTGAGTATTTTTTCTTAAACCTTTTTCAATTTCACAATAATCTAAAAAATCTTGCAGATGTTCTTTTAATGGTTTTGCTGAATTGTTCATTTTCTCCGGATTTTTATAAGTCCTTTTAGGACTCCCTTATACAACGTCGCTTTACCTACATTTTGCGACATAGCCTCTATCTATATAATAGGCTCCCCTTGAGCCCAGGTCAACCCCCAAATATCCACAGGACCCAAAGGGTACCCCAAAAAAAACGTACTTTGGGTCGTCTTTTTTTATTGACTGACTGAAGTTGCTGAAGTTTGGGCCGAAGATTGGGATGACTGTGATGATTGAACTGTACCTGACTGCGCAGGCAGGCAATTATTATTTTCTTTTCCTTGGATTGCGTTAGAAATCCCAGAAAAATAATTTGAAATTTTTTTCCCAATATTTTCTGAAATATTATTTGCGATATTTTCTTTTTGTTGATTTACCTCACTTTTTATGGCCTCTCCCCTCTTTTGTACCTCTCCGCTGATTTTTGGATAAATAGCTGAAATGGCCATGCTGGCGCCCTTTGAAACGTATGCTTTAATTTGATCTGTTGCACCAGAAATAAGCGAGTTACCTACTCCCCTTGAAAATGCTTGTTGGCTGAAAAACGCTATTGCCAGCACAATAATTATTCCCACCAATGAAAATAAAAAACTTTTTTCCATAAATTTATAAAAGCATTTTAACGGCTTCGTCTATGCGTTTTATTGTTTTTTCGCGTCCTAAAATATCAGCTATTTCAAAAGGGCTTGGAGATTGTTGCTTGCCAGAAAGAGCTGAGCGCAAAGGCCACAATAAATAGCCCTTGTTTTTTTCCGGATAATTTTTTTCTTTATTAAATTTTTCACACCCCTCCAATAATTTTTGTTCCAATTCTTTTAAACTCCATTTTTTTACATTGCTTAAAATATCTTTGGAAAAGTTTAAGGAATCTTTTATTTCTTGGTCTGACATTTTTTGCCACTTTAATAAATCTTTACTAAAGGTTAATTTGTTGGCAAAGAAGAAGTCTGATAAGCCCGATATCTCTGACAGTTTTTTCATTCTGGTTCTGGAAATCTCAATAATTTCCTGCAACTTACCCTGGGAAATTTGGCCCTGGACTAAGAGTCCGGCTTCTTTAAGAAACGGCACGCAAAGCTCGGTTAATTTGTCTATGGATTTTTCACGTATATAAAGCCCATTTAAATAATCTAATCTTTGTATGTTAAATATTGCGCCGGCTTTTTGCACTTTTTCTATGGAAAACTCTTTTACTAAATGAGCCAAAGAAAATAATTCTTTTTCTGTGCCCGGGTTCCAGCCCAGCAAAACCATAAAGTTGACCAAAGCCTCCGGTAAATATCCTTGTTTGTGATAATCAGCTAATGCAACATCGCCTTGGCGCTTTGAAAGCTTACTTCTGTCAGTGTTTAGCATTAATGGCAAATGAGCATATGTTGGCTGATAGAAATCAAGAGCTTCTTGTATCAATATTTGGCGAGGAGTGTTTGATAAATGTTCTTCGCCCCTGATTACGTGGGAAATTTGCATTAAAAAGTCATCAACTACAACTGCAAAGTGATATAATGGCGCTTTAAGATTTTTTGCAATTACTACGTCCCCCAGCAAGTTTGCGTCAAACTCCACTTCTCCACGAATTAAATCGTTAAATTTTATTTTTTTATTTTCTATTTTAAATCTTATTACAGAAGATTTATTTTCTGATAGATTTTTACTAACAATTACTTCTGATAAATGAGTGCACTTGCCGTTGTATTTTGGAGCTAATCCCCTACTCATTTGTTCTTGTCTGACAGATTCTAGCTCTTCTTCTGTGCAAAAACAATAATAAGCTTTTTTATCTTTTAAAAGTTGTTTCAAATATTTTTCGTAAATATCCAGTCTTTGAGATTGTTTGTATGGTTCAAAATCTCCGCTGATGTCTGGCCCTTCGTCCCATTGGACTCCTAGCCATTTTAACTCTTCAATAATTTCATCGGTCCATTTTTGTTCTGACCGTTGTGTATCGGTGTCTTCAATGCGTAAAATAAATTTACCTTTGTTTTTTTTAGCAAAAAGGTAGTTAAACAAGGCTGTTCTGCTGCCTCCAACGTGCAGGGGCCCTGTTGGCGAAGGCGCAAAACGAACTCTTACTTTTTTTATTTCAGTTTTCTTGGCGGTTTTCATGTTTTTTATTCAAGCATTAAAAATTCCAAAATTTCTCTGGCAACTGCGCGGGCTGCTAAAGGTTTTGCAAAAGCTAAAGCTGCTTGGCGCATTCCTTCTAATTTTTCCGGGTGTAAAAATAATAATTGAATATTTTCTATAAAGAAGTTAGGAGTTAAATTTTCTTGTTCCATTACAATGCAGGCGCCAGTTTGAGCGTACGCGTAAGCATTTTTTGATTGATGGTCACCGGCGGCTGATGGCAGGGG
>JAPLZA010000001.1 GCA_026395275.1 Candidatus Staskawiczbacteria bacterium
AAAATTCCAGCAGAATTTTACAACAAACCCGACAAAGAAAATTAAGAGAAATGTTAAAATTAAAACTTGCCCGTAATCAAGCTGTTTGGAAATCCAAAAAGTTCCCGATCCCATCCCCGGGCCCACAATCTGCTCTGTTGATCCACCCGTGCCTATTGTGCCGTCGCAGGTCATTTGAGTGAATGCGAACGCATCTTGTTTACCCGGCGGATTTCCTTGATAATTTACCGGCTGTGAAAAATTACAATTCATAAAAATAAAGTGGTTAAGAATATGTATACTATGCAGGCGGCGGCGAAGCCGTCAACAAAACCAACAAAAAATTCGTATGTCATTTGAATTTTTGAGAGTGTCCTCGTTTTTTTAATGTTAAGTCTATGATCACATATTTTCCTTTGCGGTAATCAACCAAATACCTTCTCTCATCCGACTGCCCCATTTTGAACCCACGCTTGCCATTTTTCAACTGTCTGTCAACAAGTTGTCGCTGGTGTTTCATAAAGTCAAGGAGAAACCGATGAAAATCGCAAAAGTTGGAAAATCGGCTTGTTTAAATTGCATTACAGCCCCGATTTTTTACCCGGTTGATGTTTAGGTCGACCTTTTTTCTCAAGGAATTTATCCAGCGTATCTGTCGCCCTTTGGGCCGAAATTCTCAGGAACTCCTCCTCGGTTATTAGTCCTTCTGCCTTGGCTTTTTCCAATCCTTGTTTTTCTTTTTTTTGAAATAAATTAAATAGTTTCATTTTGTCCTCTTTGTTTGTTATTGGTATTTTTATCATTGGTTTGGATTTCGTTAATGATAAGACGCCGAACTTGCAAGCCGAGCATTATTCCGAGCAAACAACTGAGCTCTTTATCTATGCCGCCAACCATATCAAAAAGCTCCGACATCTCTTTTGTCAAAATTATTGAATATCTCCGACCTTTGTATTTTTTCGACATATTTTTGTTGTTTTTGCTCATTGGTTTCGTAAATTTTAATTTTAGCAATTCACTGTTGACTCAACAGTGAGTCAACTCACTCAACAACCCCTTTTCTTTGTTTTGGTTTTCGACCTTTGAACTTCTCAAAAGCGTCCACTATCTCATCGCATTCTGTGTCCTCAAAAAATGTGATGTAATAATATTGTTGTTTTTCGTCCCAATAGATTCTTGGCGTATTTTTATTTGATATTTTCTTCATGGTGTTCTTTATTTAAATGAATATCGTAAATTTTAAGATATATCCTTCGCTCCAGTTGCCGTATGCGTTCCCTGGTAACTCCGAACTCTTTTGCAACATCAGATAATCCGTGCATCTCACGTTCAGAGCCTACTCCCCATCTCATAAAGAAAATTTTAATTTCCCGTGGCGTGAAAATGGGATTTCCGAAGATACGAAGATATCTTTTTTTCGTTAATTTTTCTGACTTCAAAAAATCTACCGCTTCGTGAATTTTTTTGTCTTCTAATTCTGTTTCTATTTCTTCATTCATGTTTTTTTGTTTTTAATTTTAATTGGCCGCAAGGCGATCCTAATAATTATGTTGTATTTGATGCAGATGGCCTTGGCCGCATCGCTATCCTTCAGAAGGTCGACGATCCTGTAGGCCAGCTCGCGTTTTAGAAATTCCTCTTTCTCGTTTTTGCGTTGCCGGATGTTGTATTCTGCTCCGGGCTTGAATATGATTTTCATGGTTGTTTTTGGTTTCCCTTCCCCCACAAAGAAAAGTCCCCCAGACCCCGAAAAGAAACTAACCCCTGTCCTTCCCTTAAACACTACTAAAATTCTGGGGACCCGTCGTTCTGCGGAACGACACCCAGAATTTTTAGTGTGTTTAAGTAACCCCCCTACCCCCCTAAAAACGCCCTGCGTTTTTTGGGGGTTTTCTTTTCTCTTTTAAGGATAGAAAGTGTCCGGGTACTTGACTTTGTATTTAAAAGGGCTGATAATGTAAAAAGAAAAGAGAAAGATAACGGGGCGGGAAACATGCCCCGTTGTTTTTTTGTTTTTTTCGATCAGTTGACGACGGGCTTAAATGCCTGTTTTTTGCGTCCTCGTGGGACAATATCAGGCAAAGCCCGCCGGC
>JAPLZA010000107.1 GCA_026395275.1 Candidatus Staskawiczbacteria bacterium
AAAATATCTACTTTGTGCCTGCAGATTTACCGGCCAGATACCCCGTACTCCAGCAAGATTGTAAATTAAACCCGCCGGTTTTGCCGTCTATGTCTATAATTTCACCGGCAAAAAACAAATTATCAATTATTTTTGATTTCATTGTTTTGTGGTCTATTTCTTTCAAGGACACTCCGCCTTTTGTAACCATAGCTCCCTCAAATCCAACAAGTTCTTGTGCTGTAACTTCAAAATTTTTAAGAATTTTCACAACCGCCAATCTTTCCGGCTTAGACATGTTGTTTGCTATTTTTTTATTGTCTTTAACTGCAATGTCTGACAAAACTTCTGCCAATCTTTCCGGTAAAGAAATTGATAATATATTTTTAATGGTTTTATTGGGGTGCTTTTTCAACATATCATCAAAAACCTTTGAAAGCTGTTCTTGATTTAATAACGGAAACAAATCAAAACATATTTTCACCTCCCCTGCCTGCGCAGGCAGGCCACTATCTAATAATTCTCCAACTCTGCCACTGATATTTAAAATGGCCGGTCCGCTAATGCCATAATGCGTAAACATAATTTCTCCTTCTTCTTGAACTTGTTTTTCCCCTGCCTGCGCAGGCAGGCCATTTTGAAATACGCTGACCTTAATATCTTCCAAACTAATTCCCTGTAAATCTTTTATAAATAAATCTTTTAATTTTATTGGCGACAATGCTGGTTTAGGTTTTATAATTGTATGCCCTAATTTTTCAGCTATTTTGTACCCTATGCCATCAGAACCGGTTAAAGAATAAGATTTACCTCCCAAACATAAAATATATTTTTTCGCTGTAACCTCGCCTTCTTTTAAAATAATTTTACTAATCTTTTTGTTTTTAAATTCAACATCAACAACTTCTGAATCAAAAATTATTTCTACATTAGTTTCTGCCAAATATTTTTCTAAAGCCTTTAAAACTCCTTCGGCTTTGCCTCTCACCGGAAAAACTCTTTTATTATTTTCTATTTTTGTTTCAACTCCTATTTCTTCAAAAAAATTAACCGTTTCTTTTGGTCCAAAAACAGAAAAAGCGTGGAATAAAAATTCCCCGCCCTTACCGTAGCTCTCAACTAATTTTCTTAAATTGAATTCTGCGTTAGTTAAATTGCATCTACCGTTACCGGTTAAAAGAAGCTTCTTACCAAGCTGTTTGTTTCTTTCTATGAGAATAGTTTTTGCTCCTGATTCTGCTGCTATACATGAAGCCATTATTCCTGCCGGACCTCCGCCAATAACAGCAACGTCATATTTAATATCTTCTTTTGCCATTTCTATTTCCGTAGCCAGAGCGACCCGAAGGCCTGTTTGTGCGACGAGGATAATTATTATCTCTGTTAAAATTGTTTGGCTGAGTTGTTTGTGCGCTCATGTGAGCTGAAAGGTCGGGCAACTGTGAAATTGGTAAATAAAGCTTGGTTAATCTTTCAATTTCCCTAACTTTAGACCCCTGGTCTGGCAAACAAAAAGAAACAGCCTTGCCTGACATTCCTGCCCTGCCGGTTCTTCCAATTCTGTGCACATAGTCTTCTGCGTTTTCTGGAAGGTCAAAATTAACAACCAGCTCAATTCCTTTTACGTCTATGCCACGGGAAGCAATGTCAGTTGCCACAAGAACTCTATATCTCCCAGATTTAAACCCCTCTAAGGCCTCTTTTCTTTGATTTAATGACCTATTTGAGTGTATTTCAGCTGCCGAGACTCCTACATCACACAAAGTACTACAAATTTTTTTGGCGCTATGTTTTACCCTTAAAAAAACTAAAACGCTTCCCTTGTATTCCCCAAGCAGTTTTTTTAATAAGGCAAGCTTTTGGTCTTTTTTTACAACAAATAATTCGTGTTCAATATTTTCTGCGGTAGTGCCGGCTCTGGCAATTTCTATTCTTACGGGAAGTTTCATGTGATAGCTGGCAATCTTTACAATGCCATCGGGCATTGTTGCAGAAAACAACATTGTTTGCCTTTCTTTTGGCACACTCTGTAATATTTTAGCAATTTGAGGAGCAAACCCCATATCAAACATTCTATCAGCTTCATCTAAAACTAGCATTGTAATTCCGCGCAAATCTAAAGTTCTTTGCTCTAAGTGGTCTATAATTCTTCCTGGAGTTCCAATTACAAAGTGCGGGTTGTTATACAACTCCCTCATTTGAGGTCTAATTGGAGTGCCTCCAATTAAAATGGCTG
>JAPLZA010000017.1 GCA_026395275.1 Candidatus Staskawiczbacteria bacterium
GGCAAAAATAAAGGCTAATCCTAGAAATTTATGAGTGAATTTCCATATTTGGTATTTTAATTTTGTGTAGAAAGTAATGACAAGCGTTATTATCATTACAAAAAGTCCTATTGTGCCGAAGTTTTGCGCCCAATTATCTGCGGACGGCAATAAAAATAAAGCAGCGGCTCTGAACGATATAGATAAATAGTTGTAGGCTAAAAATAAAGGATGGAATAATAATAAACATAAAGCCAATCCTCCAAAAACGTGGTGAGCGGTGTAAGACTCGTTTATGCCGTTAAAAAACTTTTCAAAGAATTTCAATCTGGCCGATAAAATCATAACCAAAGAAAAAGCCGCCATTCCGCAAAGACCTGTTATGTCTCCTATGTTTCTGGTTGTTAAAGACAGACTTGAAAATCTAAAAGAAAGCGGAATTTCGAAAATCCAAAATAATATCGGCAAAAAGGTTAAAGCCGACAAAATCCACCACCCCGAGTTGTTTAAGAATTTGTTTTTCTTCATTTGTTATTTTATTAGGCTTCCTGGTGGGACTTCTTTGTCCGGGTGCAGTAAAACTGGGCCAGCAGTATCTGATGGGCACAATATCATCCCTTGGCTCTCTAGGCCTTTTAGCGTGCGAGGAGCTAAGTTATAGGCAAAAGGGCATTCTTTACCTACTAATGCCTCTGGGGCGTAAAATTGAGCAATTCCAGCGATAATTTGACGCTTATCTTGCCCAAAATCAACCTCTAGTTTTAACAGTTTATCTGAACCTTCAACTTTTTCCGCGCTTAAAATTTTACCAATACGAATATCTAATTTCTTAAATTCGTCGAACGAAATTGTCTCCATATTATTTTTTGCTAATTCTATTTATGGCTATTTGCATGCCAACCTCTCTTGGGTTCTTTTTTTCTTTAATACTATTCTTTAGAATAATCTTAACATTTTTTGTGATTTTTTTCTCTATTGTATCCATCATTCTTTTTGGATTGTAGCCACGGTATTCTGCATAAGATGAAATTACTCCACCGGCATTAGCTATAAAATCTGGCACAACCAAAATTCCTTTTTTAGCAAATTCTTTTTCAATTTCTTCTGACATTGGTATATTTCCAGCTTCAACTATCATTTTGGTTTTAATTTTGTCTTTATTTCCATTATTAATAACGTTTGTGACAGACGCTGGAATTAAAATATCGGTTTCTATTTCCCAAAACTTTTCTGCTGAAATTTTTTGTCCGCCAGGATAACTTTTTAGGGTTTTTCTTTCCCGAATAATTTTTTCAAGCATTTGGTTATCAAGCCCGTTTTTTTCAAAAACCGTGGCCTCTGCGTCTGCCAACGCAATGATTTTAGCGCCCATTTGAGTCAAAAATCTGTATGTAAAAGTGCCGACATTTCCAAAGCCGTGAATTGCCACTCTCGCACCGTTCATATCGATTTTTAAAAGTTCCGCGGTAGCTTCTGCTGTTTTTGCAACGCCAAACCCAGTGCTTCCATATTCATGAGGAATTCCGCATTTTTCACCCTTTTTACCAAATGCACCCATGCAATAGTTTGCAGGTTTTCCGGTTGCCGATCTCCAGTCACCAGTTGCTTCAACAAACCATTGCATTTCTCTTTCTCCTGTGTGAACATCCGGGGGCTGCAATATATTTTTTGGGAGTTAATAATTTTATAGATTTTGCAAAGCTTTGTATAAATTGTTTTTTTAATTCATCGCTTCCTCCTTTCCAAACTATGCCAGCTTTAGCTCCTCCAAACGGTAAATCAGCCAAAGCATTTTTAAAAGTCATAGTTCGGGCCAATCTGAAAACTTCTTCTGCTGTTACATTTTCTGTCATTCTTATGCCCCCCTTCCCCGGTCCGAGAACAGTGTTATCAATAACTAAAAAACCCTCCATTTTTAATTTAGGGTCATAAATATTTATTACATATTCTGGACCAAACTCATCTTTTGCTATTTCCATGTGTTTTATTTTTTCGGGACAATTTTTTATTAATTATATATTGATATTATAATACGTATTCTAAAAATAAAAAGGTTTACCTTTGAGCGAAGTCGCAAATATCTTTAAAGTCGCAGTACTGGCACTGCCACCCAGGAGTTGGTTCAAATTCGCTGTTTTTTATTTTTGCTATTTCCTCTAGTATTTTTGCTTTTTGGTTTGCAATGTCTGCGTCAGAGCCCAAAAATGAAGCAAACTTTCCGTCGTCTAAATAATAATAGGCTAATTTTTTAGGCTTTAAATGTAAAACTTCCTGTGCTGCTATTTGATAAATTAAAAGTTGTTCTTTGGCGTCAAAGTCTAATTTATCTTTAGATTGGCCGGTTTTGTAATCAATAATTGTGATTCCGTCTTTTTCTTCGTCTATTCTGTCAATCACGCCGTAAAGCGTGTGTTCGCCAATTTTCAGGTTAAAAGGCATTTCTAGAGCTGATTGGCCATTAATTTTTAATATTTTGGGCTGGTTTTTAGAAAATTGTTTATAGAATTCTTTTATTATTCTTTCGCCGTTTTTATAATAGGTTTCTTTTTCTGTTTTTGAACCGTACCACTCGTCAATCCAATTTTTCTCATACAGTTCTTCCAGTTTTTTAAAATTATTATCTTTATTTTTTGATTTTTTAGTATTTTTAACTTTTTCTCCTGCGTCAGTGTCCAGGACAAGCCCGAAAAGATTTTCTTGGATTGGCTTCTTCTCTTCATTCACCCATTTTAAAAATTCATCTAAAGTATTGTGCATTGTTTTTCCAAAAGAAAAAACTGCTTTGCCTCTGGTTGGCACTTTTAAAATAAATCCAAATTTGTATTGCAAAGGGCATTTTTCAAATGCAGCAAGTTGTGAATAAGAAAAATGTTCTGGCAAATACTGGGCAGAAATGCGGTTTCGCGAGATATGCCTATTCGCTTCGTGCACCCTACTCGCCAAGCCTTCGGCCTTGGCTCGCCCATCCCTAACCCCTCCGCTCATAGACACATCTCGCTCTTCTTTGTACCCCATTTCAGATAAAAACCTTGATAATTTTTTCTTTCTTTGGCCTCCGTAGTCGTCAGCCGAAGTAAAATAAAGGCCTTTTTTGGCCCTTGTCATGGCAACGTAGCACAATCTTCTTTCTTCCTGCAAATGCACGTCTCCTTTTGGTTTTATGTCTTTTATTAGGGCTTCAGGCAGTTCTATGGGGTCTTTTCTTTGGTCTGTTGGAAATCTTCTGTCAACCATATTGGCAATAAATACATATTTAAATTCCAAACCCTTGGCTCCGTGGATTGTCATAACTTTTATCATGTCAGGCCCTTGTTCTGGGTCAAACTCCAATTTTCCCTCCTCGCCAGATTCTAATTCAAGATTCATTTCTTCCATAAAGTTTTTAAGACTTGGTTCTATGGTTGCTTCCTCAAAACTTTTTACTTTTTTATAAAACTGATTTAATAAATCTATTTTATCCTCCTCATTTTGTTTTATTAAGTGCTTTAAATATCCAGAATCTTCCAAAAAAGAAACCAAAACTTCTGAAACCGATTTTTCGCGGGCCAATTCGCTGTGTTTTTTTATTAAACTCAAAATAAACACAACTTTTTCTTGAGTTTTTGCGGAGATACCAGGAATTAATGGTAATTCCTGCAAGGCGTCAAATAAAGACCTGGTTTTTTTTCGGCAATATTGAGTTATATTTGCAATGTCTGAGTCTAAAACTCCCAAAAATGGTAAGTTTAGTATTCTGTAAACAGCTGTTCCTTCGTGGTAATTGTCTAACAACTTAAAATAAGAAATTATGTCTAAAATTACTGGTTTTGAATATAAGCCACGGGATGCTAAAAATTGATAGGGTAAATTAGCTCTTTCGAGCGCTTTTATAAAAGGAATTGCCGAGTCGTTGGCCCTAACCAAAATAGCAAAATCATTGTAAGTTGCTTCTTTGTCGGTTTTTAAGAGCTCTAAAATCTTTTTTAGGGTTTGGCCAACTTCTTGGTCTATGGTTTTTACATGAATGTGCTCTATAATCCCCTTTTCTTTTGTGTTGGCAACTAATTTTTTATTAATTTTACTTACAAATTCCAACCTGTCTGGGTCATTTTGCTTAATAAAAGCATAAGACTGATCTAAAATATTTTGGGATGACCTATAATTTTTAATTAAAGATATTTTTTTGGCTTTCGGAAAATCCTTATCAAACTGCACAATATTTGAAAAAGATGCCCCTCTCCAGCGGTAAATTGCCTGGTCGTCGTCAGCGCACACAGTTAGATTGTTTGTTGGTTCAGATAAAAGTTTTATTAATTCATATTGCGACCAATTTGTGTCTTGAAACTCATCAACTAAAATGTATTTGAATTTCTCTCTATATTTTTTAAGAATTAATGGGCGTTTTTTAAATAATTTTAAGCAATAGTTTATTAAATCGCCAAAATCTAGGGCGCTATTATCCAGTAGTATTTTTTGATAAACATGGTAAGCATTGGCAACTTCTTTAATTCTCTCGGTTTCTTGATCTTCTGACCCATTATCTGTTGTTTTTAACTCGTCGGCATATTCTAAATAATTTTCTGGATAAACTTCTTGGTCTTTGCAGTGAGAAAAATGGGAAATTAATGCCTGAATAAATTTTGTTGGGTTCCCTAAAGATTTA
>JAPLZA010000043.1 GCA_026395275.1 Candidatus Staskawiczbacteria bacterium
CTAATTTTTCGGCTTCTGACTGGGTTTGTACCCAGTTTATTTTTTTGTCAGCATTAAACCATGTCATTTGGCGCTTCGCATAGTGCCAAGTATTAATTTTCATATCTTCACAGGCTTTTTCTAAAGCTTTTTTTGCCTGCCTGCCGGTAGGCAGGTTTTGGACAAACAAATTCCAATTTCTAAAACATCAAAAAGGGGATTACCAGATTTTCTTTGACTGGAAAACGGTTTTTTTGTTAAAAGTGTTATTTCTAATGCCCTAATAATTCTTCTTGGATTTTTTGGGTCAACAATATAGGCAGCTTCCTGGTCTAGTTTTATCAGTTGTTTAAAAACATAATCTAAACCATGCTTTTCAATATCTTTTTCAATTTTTTGGCGTAAAGCGGGATCAGCTTCAATTTTTGGAATATCAAGGTTTTCTACAACAGATTTTATGTAAAGTCCGGTTCCGCCGACCATAATAGGCAGTTTACCTCGTTTTTGCATGTCTTTTATTATTTTAATGGCGTCTTCTTTATACTCTGCAACAGTATAGGGCTGGTCTGGGTTTTTAATGTCTAATAAATAGTGGGGAATGCCCTCTAAATCAAGCGGTTTTGCTGTTCCAATGTCCATTCCTTGGTAAATTTGCCTTGAATCAGCTGAAACAATCTCGCCATTAAGTTTTTTAGCGAGTTTAATAGACAGCGCAGTTTTTCCTGACGCCGTTGGCCCTACAATTACCAATAGTTTATTTGATTTTTTATTCATTGCAATATTTTTAACAGTATGTTATGTTTATTATAGAGATGAGCTTATACTCATTTCAAGTAGCACATTGAGTTTTAAGAAAGGAAAAAGCATGAAAATCAGAGAAAAGCTGTGTATGGTTTGTGGCATTACTGTAGCCATTCTTTGTATCGCGTGGTTTACGACTATCGTTCCGAAGATTTATCAAGACATAGCTTCGGCGGTTATTTTCACCGACGACCAGGGTGATTTTCGCTTCGAAGGATATTCTGGTCTGGACCCAGACAATATCGTGGTTTATTTGAAGGATACCGACCCCCGCCAAAGGCTTAAGGCCCTCGATAAGGCAATCTTGTTGATCGAAAAGAGAACCGGTAGGAAGGTAGTATATACTCAGCGGGGTTGGCTAGGAAGAACATGTCTTCAACTTGCGAGCAAGTCTAGCTGACTCAACCGTTCATGTACTTTTTTCAGGCACCAATCAAAAGGTGCTCTTTTTTTATATAATTTCTCCGACTAGCGTAAACGGGGAGATTTCGGTTATTTTTACTTTTATAAGTCTCCCTAAAATATTTTTAGACGATTTAACTTTTACTGTTTTGTAGTGTTCGTTTTTGCCGAAATAAATATCACCCCTATTCTCATTGAATAAAACCATTGTTTCTTTGCCAAGAAGCGGTTTATTTTTTTCTAATGCGGTTTGTTTTAATGTTTCTGTTAAAACTTTTTCTCTTCTCTTTTTTTCCTCAGTAGAAACATTGTCTTTTAATTTTGCAGCAGCGGTTCCAGCTCTTTTGGAATATTTATTAATATAGGCCATGTCATATTTTACGTCTTCAAAAAGTTTAACAGTATTTTCAAATTGTTTTTTTGTTTCTCCGGGGAAGCCCACAATAATGTCTGTTGATATGGCAATTCCAGGAATTCTTTTTCTTAATTCTTTAATTTTGTCTTTATACTCTTTAACAGTATAGTGCCTGTTCATGGACTTTAAAACTTTGTCATCGCCAGATTGTATGGGTAAATTCAAATATGGAGTAATTTTTCCTCCAATTGCTAGTGCATTTATAACCTCGGCATTAAAATCTTTTGGGTGAGAAGAAGTAAATCGTATCCAAAAATTACTCGGAATATCATTTACCATTTTTAAAAGTTTTGGAAATGTTATGTCGCTATCTTTGTAGCTATTTACATTTTGTCCTAAAAGCCAAACTTCTTTGTATCCATTTTTAACCAAATTTTTTATTTCTAAAATTATTTCTTTTGAAGATCTGGAAACTTCTTTTTCTCTTGCGTAGGGGACAACGCAGTATGCGCAAAAATTATTACAACCAGTCATAATTGGCACGTGCGCGGAAAACTTAGACGAATATTTTGGCGTAATATTTAAGTAATTATTCGGCAGTGATTCTTCGCTAACGCTCGCCACCAGCGTGGCTTGCTCAGGCTTCGCCCCGTTCGCGCTTCGCGCGACCATGCCACGGGGCTGCAGGGCACGCTTCGAATTCACTGCCTCACTCATTATTTTGGGGAGTTTGCCAATTTCTTTTATGTCTATTATATAATTAAAACCTTCAACAAATTTTTTCTTGTCTTTTTTGAGAACACAACCGGTTAAGATTGCTTTAAAGTCTGGATTTGTTTTTCTTATCTGTTTAAATTTTTCAACAAGTCCATGAACTCTATCAACCGCCGATTGGCGTATAGAGCACATTGTAACCACAACCAAATCGGCGTCATTCATGTCTAAAGCTTTTTTGTATTTTATTGACTCTAAAACAGCAGAAACGCGTTCAGCGTCACTAATATTCATCTGGCACCCATAAACAATTACGTGGTATTTCATAGGGCTAATAATACAATATTTTTGGCCTTTTGAAAAGCTGTTGTGCTTTACCGCAGTGGATGATAAACTAGTATTATATGTGCGGAATAATTGCTTATTTTGGCCTGCCTGCCGGCAAGCAGGGAAGTAAAAATGCGGTTCCCGTGTTGATAGACGGGTTAAAGAAGTTAGAGTACAGGGGATATGACTCCGCTGGGATTTGTCTTTTAAATGAAGGCCTGCCTGCGCAGGCAGGCCAGCTTTTTTCTGTAAAGGTTAAGGGGCGCGTTTCTGAGTTAGAAAAACTTGCCTTGGGGTTGAAACAATCAAACATTGGAATTGCTCACACAAGGTGGGCAACTCATGGAGAACCAAGCGAAGTTAATGCCCACCCTCATTTTGATTGCAAAAAGGAAATTGCAGTTGTTCACAATGGAATAATTGAAAACTACACTACTTTAAAAGAAGGACATGTATTTGTTTCAAAAACTGATTCTGAAGTATTAAGTCATTTAATTGAGAAGTTTTACGCGGGCAACCTAGAAGAAGCCGTTATAAAATCTTTAAAGTTAGTTGAGGGAACTTTTGGAGTTGCTGTTTTGTGTAGCAAAGAAAATAAAATTGTGGTTGCTAGACGTGGCTCTCCAATTGTTTTGGGAATTGGAGAAGGCGAGAACATTATTGCTTCTGATGCTGTGGCGGTTTTGCCTTATACAAAAAAAGTAGTTTATTTGAAGGATAATGAAATGGCTGTTTTGACTGAAAATAATTATTTAATTAAAGATTTACAAGGCAACAAAGTTGATGAAGTAATAGATGAAATAAAATGGACAGCCGGAGAAATAGAAAAGAAAGGATATAAACATTTTATGTTAAAAGAAATATTTGAACAGCCAGATGCTGTTGGAAATACTTTGCGCGGAAGAATTGATAGTGATTCAAATGTAAAACTGACAATAGACATTGACGTTAACTCTATAAAAAGAATAATTATTGTAGCTTGCGGAACAGCCTGGCATGCCGGATTGGTTGGAAAATATTTGATTGAAAAAATTGCAAAAACTCCAGTTGATGTTGATTATGCTTCTGAGTTTAGATATAGAAATCCTATTGTAGGAGCAGGGGATTTGCTTTTAGTAATTTCCCAGTCAGGAGAAACAGCAGATACTTTGGCTGCTTTAAGGGAGGCAAAAAACAAGGGGGCTAAAACCTTAGGAATAATAAATGTTGTGGGATCTACAATGGCCAGAGAAGTTGATTCCGGGATTTATGTGCACGCTGGTCCTGAAATTGGAGTTGCTTCAACAAAAGCATTTTCTTGCCAGCTAACGGCATTGTTGTTGTTGGCAATGTTTTTAGCTCAACAAAAAAATATTACAATCGACAAAAATATTTTTGAAGAAATAAAATTATTACCAGAAAAAATTAAAGAAGCTTTGGCACAATCAGATAAAATACTTTTATTGGCGCAAAAATTTAAAGATTGCAGGGATTTTATTTATTTGGGCAGGGGAGTTAACTTTCCGGTAGCCCTAGAAGGGGCTTTGAAATTAAAAGAAATTTCTTATATACACGCCGAAGGTTATCCTGCAGCTGAAATGAAACACGGACCGATTGCTTTAATAGACAGCAACATGCCGGTCCTTTTTCTGGCGACGAAAGACAACACTTACGCTAAAATTTTAAGTAATATGGAAGAGGTTCGTGCCAGGGGTGGACAA
>JAPLZA010000103.1:0-3374 GCA_026395275.1 Candidatus Staskawiczbacteria bacterium
ATCTTCAAAAGCTGTTGGATGCAACTCTTTTAAATATCTTTTCATTCCGTCAGATTCCAATTGGAACACAGAAGTTGTCAGCGCATCCTGCAAAAGCTTGTAAGTTTTTTCATCATCATATGGGATTTTATCTAAATCAATTGAAAGTTTGTCATGCAAAACATAAATACGCGCTAAAGTGTCTTCTATTATAGTAAGGTTTTTTAGTCCCAAAAAATCCATTTTCAAAAGTCCCAAATCTTCAATGCTACGCATTTCATATTGAGTGATAATTCCTTCATCGCCTTCTTTTGGTGGGCGCTGTAAAGGAACGGTGTCGGTTAAGGGATTTGCAGAAATCACAACACCGCAAGCATGCGTTGAAGCGTGGCGCGCAACTCCTTCAAGTTTTTTTCCTAAATCAATTAATCTTTTAGCTAATTCATCGGTGTCATACTTTTCTTTAAACTCATCCACTTTTTCTAAAGTTTCCGCCAAATCCATCCCCATTGGAACCATTTTTGCCAATTGGTCGCAATAAGAATAGGTATATTGAAGCGCGCGCCCGACGTCGCGTATAACAGCGCGGGCTGCCATTGTTCCAAAAGTTATAATTTGGGCTACGTGGTCTTGCCCGTACTTTTGAGCAACATATTTAATAACTTCGTCTCTTCTTCGGTCAGCAAAATCCAAATCAATATCAGGCATGGAAATTCTTTCTGGGTTTAAAAATCTTTCAAAAAGTAAATTGTGCTTTAAAGGGTCAACGTTTGTTATGTTTGTTAAATAAGCAACCAAAGAGCCTCCGGCCGAACCTCTGCCCGGCCCCACAACAATTCGGTTTTGTTTTGCCCAGTTAACAAAATCTTGCACAATCAAAAAGTATCCTGCAAAGCCAGTTTTTTCTATAACCGAAATTTCATATTTTAACCTCTCTATTACTTTTGGCTCGGGGTTTTCTCCAAATCTGGTTTTTAAACCTTGGTAGCAAAGTTCTTCTAAAAATTGTTCCGCTGTTTTTCCTTCCGGCAATGGGAATTTTGGAAGTTTCGTTTTGCCTAACTCAATTTTTAAATCGCAGGCATCAGCAATTTTTTGAGTGTTTTCAATTGCTTCCGGGGTATCTTTAAAAAATTCTTGCATTTCTTCCGGAGAAAACATTGAAAAATTGTCATGCGTCATGCTTAGCCTTTCTGGGTCATTTGCGTCAGCTCCCGTGTTTATTAACATTAAAACATCTTGAGCCTCAGAGTCTTCTTTCCTTAAATAATGAATGTCATTTGTAGCAACCAGCGGAATGCCTGTTTTTTTAGAAAGCTCTATAAGTTTTTTATTGGCAGTAGCTTGTTCTGGAATATTGGGGTGATGTTGTAACTCTAAATAAAAATTTCCTTTGCCAAAAAACTTTTCATATTTTTTAGCTGTCTCTTCGGCCTCGTCATATTTATTAGATAAAAGAAGTCTTGGAACTTTTCCTTGTATGCAAGCAGAAAGGCCAATTAAACCTTCGGCATGTTTTTCTAAAACCTCTTCGTCTATTCTTGGTTTGTAATAGAATCCATCTAAGTGGGCGATTGTCACAAGTTTAACCAAGTTTTTATAACCTTGTTCATTTTTTGCCAACAAAATTAAATGATTTCTTTTAGAATCTATGTTGGGTCTTTTGTCTGTAAGTTTTTCAAAAGCAGTGTAAATTTCGCATCCAATAATTGGTTTTATTCCTTTGGCCTTTGCTTTTTTGTAAAACTCAATTGCGCCGTACATAACGCCATGGTCGGTTAAAGCAACAGAGTTCATCCCCAGTTCTTTTACGCAATCTAAAAGCTCGTCGATTTTTGGCAAACCATCTAATAGGGAATAGTGGCTGTGAACATGTAGGTGAGTAAACTTCATATATGTCATTTTACCTTTTGGAATATATTTTACAAGTGTTAAAATAGAAATGACTGAGGTCATTTATATAATTACTGCGTTCGGTCGCAGCGTTAAAACAAATTTTTACACTGCTCCCTTTCTTGTAATTATCAAGTAATAAAATGAAACCAGATTTAAAAGAAGAAAAAAAATTGTGGAAGCAAGGTTTTAAATGTGTAGTTGGTCTAGATGAAGCCGGACGCGGGCCGTTGGCTGGGCCGGTTGTTGCTGCTGCAGTTTCCATAGAACCAAATTGTAAAATTTTATTTGAGGGAATTAATGACTCTAAAAAACTTTCTGAAAAGCAGAGAGATTTTTTTTATAAAAAATTAATAAAAAATAAAAATATACCCCTCGGGGCACAAGTCAAATGGGGAATTGGCATTGTTCCAGAAAAAATAATTGATAAAATAAATATTTTACAGGCGACTAAACTGGCAATGCAAAAAGCCGTAGAAAAGTTGGAACCAGATTACCTATTGTTAGACGGAAATTTTACTATAAATTCTATTGTGCGACAGAAACCAGTGGTTAGAGGCGATCAAAAAGTAATTTCAATTTCGTGTGCCAGTATAATTGCCAAAGTAACGCGAGATAAAATAATGAAAAAAATGCATAAAAAATACCCGCAGTATGGTTTTGATAAACATAAGGGTTATGGCACAGAATTACACATAAAAATGCTAAAAAAATTTGGTGCCTGCCCGATTCATAGGAAATCTTTTAGATTAGTTTATTGGTAAGTTAGTTATCCACAGTTGACGGTTTGTTTGCATAATTAAATTAAGGTAAAATAAAGTAATATTTAATTATTATTGTAATTAAAAATTACAACTAATTCATGAAGATCTCAAAGTTCCTCGTTTTGTTTGCTTTCGTGGTGTTTTTTGTTGGCGTTTTTGGTATAGCTGTTGCTCAAACAACAACGCACACATTAAAAGACTATGGTCTCACTAAAGATGATGTTAAATATCTTCCTCCAAGCGTGGTGCAAAATATTTTAGACGCTAGAACTCCGTCTGAAACTACTGATTTAGTCAAAATTGTGATTGAAAAATTCGGCACAAAAGCAGAAAAAGCTAACGCTGGTATTTATTTGCCATCCACGTCGCCGTTAGCCTCAGGACTTTCTAAGGATGTTGTAAATTGTTTTGATTATTATCACTTTGGGAGCGTTCAAACAAATTTGACGGCTCAAGGATATTCTTTTAATCCCGGAGATACTATAACTTTTAGCGGGCCGGTTACTAACCAAAATAATTATCCTATTGTAAATGGAACATTGTATGTAAAGATTTTTAAAATTACAAGCATAGTAAAAAACCTTAACGGACCGGATGTTGTAGACCAATTTGTTGCTGTAGATAATATTATTTTGTCAGCCAAGGGGAGTGTGCCGGTTTCTTTTTCATGGAAAGTTCCGTCATCTGTAACTACAGGAAACTACCAGATAGCCAGCTTTTTTACAGCTAATAAGAAAT
>JAPLZA010000103.1:3427-13273 GCA_026395275.1 Candidatus Staskawiczbacteria bacterium
AGTTTCACTAACGATGCAATTGGAAATGCTTTTAATTTTCGTATTGCCGGAGCAAAATCAGCAAGCCAAAATGTGCAATTTGATAATTCGGGAGTAGCCATATCGGGCAAACCTCTTAGTAAAACAGGAGTTTCTATGGCAAGCACAGCCTATTCTTTTACAGCCTATCCTCCAAGAATGACAGTTCAAGACGTGGCAATTATTTCAGCAAAAATAAACAATTCTACAGACAAAGACCAAACAGTTGATATAAATTGGAGTTTATATAAGTGGGATGGCATTGACCCGGCAAATCTAATAAGAACAGAAAAAGCTAAATCCACAATAAAATCTAATTCATCAAACACAGTTCAGTTTAATGTTCCGGAAAACACAGAGCCGGTTTATTATGTTACAGGAGTTTTAACATACAAAGATTCCAAATCAATAATAGATGTCAGATTTATCCGCCCTGAAATTGATAAAATAAAATTAAATTTTCCATCAATAACAAGTTTCCCAATAAAAAACAGCGCTGATTCCACAATGTTTTCTTGTTTATATAATTCCGGGACTTCCAGTTCGGTTCAGGGCGGGAAATTGGTTCTTAAAATTACAGACAGTATTGGCAATACAGTGAGCCAATATACCTACCAAGGAGCAGTTACCGGAAACATGATGGCTGTTAAAAAAGATTTTAAATCTAAAAATAATCTTGACCATTTTTTCTTGAGCGCTCAATTATTTCAATCAGATAAATTAGTTGACCAATCAACAACAGAATATGACTGTAAAAAAATTGATCCTAAGTTGTGCAACGTTAGTAATGGTTTAGGCATTTTTGAAATAATAGCAATAATTATTTTAATTGTAGCTCTTATATATGGAGCAACAATTGTTTTTTCAAAAAATAAAAAAATAAAAGTTAAGCGCTAAATATTATCGGCCACATAATATGAACAAAAACAATTATATTAAAGTTGCAACGGTCGCGTTAATTATAATCGCATCATCGGCGTCTGTTTGTTTTGCTGACACCAATGTTGGCTCGGCGACAACGGCCACAACCACAAGAACATGGGTGGGTACTGACAATGGAAGTGACGTGTGTGCACTTATAAACGGTACATGCACTGCCGGTACTTGTGGTTCAGCTAATGGGGGAACGGCTACTTGCACTTATTATTATAATGATGCAATGTCTTTACCATGGCAGGGAGCTTTTACAGGAGATGACCTCTGTGGTATTGTCAGCGGAGTTTGCACGGGCGTTGTGCCAACAACCTTAGGTGGCCCCACTTCTTGTTCTGTGGCAACCGATTCAAGCGGTGGAACTGCGACTTGCAGATATTTATATAATATAACAACAAAAAGCTTACCAATTGTTATTAATGATTCACTTTCTCTGGCTTATTTTTGGGCAGCTGGTGCGGGCAACATAAATACTGCTACCGGAACATCGGGGTGGGCAGTTGCATCAAGCGGAGCTAGAAATTTTGGCATATCTTATAACGTTGGAGTAACAAACAATGCTACTGGCGCCATAATTAATGACGGAGATTCTGTAACAGCCGGCACTAAAATAAGATTACAATTTGTCCCTCACACCAGCGCAGATATTTTTTGGGTAGGAACAGGGTATTCACAAGATACGCCTTACGGAGAGTGGAGCACGGGCGCCAGTTATCATCCTGTTGATGCTTGTTTGGCTAAAGATTTTGTAAATGATATTACTGTTTCGTGCCCAAGCTTTGTGGCGCAAGATAGCAATGGAGTGCCAGTTGACCCTGCATCAATAGGCGGAATTTCTTGCAATGGAGCCTGGTGGAACCAGTGTCCTTCGGGAACTTTTGTGTGCCCATCTACCGGAGGCGCGCCATATTGTATTCCTGCTGACGCGGTGTTGTGCAACGGAAATTATTATTCAGCCTGTCAAGCCGGATACACCACAGTATGTCCAAGCAGTGGCGACCCAATTTGCGTGATCAATGGTTCAATACAATGCAATGGTCAATGGGTTAATCCAGCGACGGCATGTCAGTCTCAGCCAGGGACAACTTATTTGTGCACTACTAGCGGTCCAGGAACATGTGTGCTTCCAAATCATAATACATGTGATGGTGGTGCTACTTATTTTTCATGTGCAGCAGGGGATTCAGCTATATGTTTAGCTAGTGGCCCTGTTTGCGTGCCTCCTGGTTCAAATTATTGTAACGGCGCTTATTATGGAGCATGTTCTCAGGGAATTTTTGTGTGCTCTGGCGGAACTACAGCTCAATGCCAATATACTTATACATATTCTGTTCCAACCTATACTTATGGATATAGCGGCGGAGGCGGCGGAGGCGGAAGCGGTTGTTTATATTCTTTTAGTGGTGGTTGCATGATTAACCAAATGAGCCAATGGCTTTTTGGTAATGATTTAAGTTGGGGCAGTATGTTTGGTAGTTATTATTTTGATTATACTCCGCCCACAACTGCATATAATAATCCTTCTAAAAATTCTCCGGAAATTTTTACTGCTGACTTAGCTAGCGCTTTGAAAAATAAAAATAATAAATTTTTGCTGACAGCAGGAGGCATATCAATGATTAACAGTACCTATTCTGTTTATATGCCCTTGGTAATAACTCCCCCAATAGAAACTATTTCTGTTCCATCGGGAGTTACTTGCGATACAGTGCTTTTAGATGATGTTACCGGAGCTAGTTGTAGTCAATACAGCCGTGGATGTCATCAACTTTGCACTATAAATTCAAGTACTTCAGGTTCGTTAACTTTTACTTTTAATTTTACATCAGCAACCGGAACTTTCTTTTACCGATATAAAAGTGGAGGTTCTTGTTTCTACGGAGATGTTCCTCTTAAAATAACCAGCGATACTAGTGGCGGCGCTGATTGCGCGGGAGTAGATGTTTCTACTATTGGTAGCCAATATTCGCTTGCCGTTCCTGCAAAAAGTATTACATACACAATAAATTCTATTGTGACAACTGGTTCGTGTGGCACAGCGGGCGGAAAATCATATACTTCGGAAACCAGTTTTGGCAGTGATACTCTCTGCGCCACGGGGTATGTTGCCAATCCTTCTGTCCCGCTTTTTCCAAATACTTCTCCATCAGCATTCACTACTTCTAATTTTTGGTCAGTTACTAACGGAGGTTCTTATGAATTTAGTACACCATCTGCTGGCAGTTGGGCTTGGACGGGTATTAGCGGCGGGGCTTACAGCGACTCTTCTCTTTTTGGTGCGGCCCTTGATACCAACGGGAATTTGTGGGTGACCGACCATTCTGCTGAGAATGCAATGCTAAGATATAGTCCTGCGGGCGGAGTAACGGGGTATAAACTTGACGCTTCGGGCGTTAGTTTGGGGCTAAATGTTCCTTACGGCGTTGCAATTGATGCTTCTGGAAATATTTGGGTTGCTAATTATGGAAATGGCACTGCTGGTAGCGGCGCTTTTGTTACGAAGCTTAGTTATTCTTCTTCAACCGACAAGATAACTAAAATAGGGACATATAGCGTTGGGGCAGGTCCTTATGGAGTCGCAATAGACGCCAATGGAAATGTATGGGTTGCTAATTTTGGCACAGGGTCAGGAAACACCATTACAGAACTTAATACGGCGGGAGCCCTATTAAATACGTGGAATACGGGCTCTGGTCCTACCGGAGTCGCAATAGACGCCAATGGAAACGCATGGGTTTCTAATTTCAATTCTGCAAGTATCTCGAAAATTGACCCGACCAAGCTAGTATCAAGCGCAACAACAACTTATAGCGCTGCAACCGGATTAACTGGTGACTATGCCCTAAATAATCCCTTGGGTATTGCAGTTTCTTCAAACGGAAATATTTTGATTGCTAATTTCGCCGCTAACGCTAACAATAAAAATGTTATAAAAATTAGCCCGTCGGGTGCACCAGTCGCTTCTTATTGGTATGGAAATAATTCAACGGGGGTCGCATATCCTACATCTGGAGTTGCGGTAGACTCCTATGGGTACGTTTGGCCTAGCTGTTGGTTAGAATATTGGCAACAGAACACCGCTTTCGCGGGAATATCTTTTGGAGATTTGAGCGGTTTTGCTCTAAAATATATTGTTTTGGGAGGAAGTAAAGGTATTCAAGGTACAACAACTAGTTGGAGTTGCGTTGGTTCATCATCTTCTGCTCCGTGTTCTGCTTCTTTAAAAGTAGCCGGCGCTTGTAACAATTCAACAGCTACAGCATACAGCACCGGTAGCAGTTTTGGAAGTAATTTAACTCCGTCTACTTTCTGCACTGCCGGAACTCCTACTCCAGCTTCGCCAGTTTTTCCAGGTACTGCTTATACATATACAAGCAATTATGGTTGGTTTGCTAATGGTACTAGCACAATTGAAAGAGTTAATTTCTCCACGGGGGCATCTTATTCTGCAAATTTTAGCTCATCTTATCCCGGTACTAATTTTACAGGAATTGCAGTTGATCCTTTTGGTAACGTATGGTTTAGTGATTCTTCATACGGCATTTTATGGGAATCTTCTCCGGCGTCTGGTAACCCAGATAATTTTACAAATCCTACCGGAAATTATATTACCAGTCCCAAGGGCGTTGCGTCAGATGCTTATGGAAATATTTGGGTTGCTAATTATTCATCAAATATGGTTACAGAAAGGACTGTGGCAGGAAGTTACTATACATTCTGTGCATCGGGTTGTAAATTCACCGCAAATTTTGACGGTCCTTATGGCGTTGCAGCTGATTCTAGTGGAAATATATGGGTTACCAATTTTGGCGCAACAGGCACAGGCAATACAGTTACAGAATTAATCCCCAGCTTACCGAAAAGTACATATACTTTATATGATACAAAAACATGGGACGTAGGAACCGGTCCTACCGGAATTGCAACAGACTCGGGCGGAAATATGTGGGTTGCTAATTATACTGCAAATAGTGTATCAAAAATTAGTCCTAACCAGCCAAGAGCTAGTGCAACAACAACTACAGACTCTTCTGTTAACACATACTTAAATAATCCTTTGGGCGTTGCTGTTGATGACTTGGGAAACATTTGGGTTGCTAATTCCGGCGGTACCGGCGTCAATGGCCTTGTAGAAATTACTCCGGCGAAAAGTTATTTGAGTTCTGTGACCACTCCAACTAATCCGAAGGGTGTTATGATCCAACCCACAAGTAATGGTCTCTTAATTTATCCTAGCAACATATATCACAGTAACGCCAGTAATGCCTTCGGAGATTTTAATGGATTCGCTTTAAATTATTTCGTCTTGGGAGGATATTTAGGCAATCAGGGTGTCACAACTAATTGGACTTGTAATGGAACAAACGGTGGAATAGATGCTAATTGCAGTGCAAATTTCACAGGAACAATAACCGGCACATGCGGAACGGCAGCGGGTGTTAAACTGCCATCTACTTCTAGCTATGGTTCAACGTGTTCTGCCGGAATTTTCGCTAAAGATGTAGTTTGGACAAATAACTCGGCAACAGCAACTTGGCACTGCTATGACATAACTGCAACTGTTGGAGCTTCTTGTACCACTGGTTCTTGTGGTTCAGGAAAAATATGTGTTAACAGCAAGTGTGTAACAGCTGCTACTTGTGTTCTTAATATTGCTGTGGACGGTACTTGCGGTACAGCAAATGGCGTGACACTACAGGCCGGTTCCATTGATTTTGGAGACAAAACAGTGTGTGCAAATGGAACCGATTTTGATTCAAATGGGAATTCTACTCTTTCTGTTGATGGTTTTGGGAATATAACGTGGGCTTGCAATCCTCTTTATAGCGGAGCTTACCAAAATTGCAAAGCTTATATACAATTTGACGGAGCTTGCGGTAATTTGAATACAAAATTTCCTGCCGGCGCTTGGTGGGACGACTCTTATACTTACATTATTTCACACAATGGAACGTATAATATATATTCTTCTCCTTGGTCTGATGTGTCTAACACACTTTATAATGGTAACAGTTTATATCTTTGCTACTCTGGCACTCCTAACCCCGCTAGTCCCATTAATGTCGGTAATACAGGAATATATCCTAGTAAACACGGGATTCCATCGGGCTTTGATTATTATTTAAATTCTTTTTATCAACAAGATCCGATTAATTACCCTGGCCTCTCACTGCAAGACATAATGCCAACGAACATTTCATGGTCTTGCGGAGGCATCAATGAAGGAGGTTTTGGGTATACATCTGTGCCAGCAGTAACTATTTCTGGTGGCGGAGGCAGCGGAGCAACAGCAACTGCATCTTTGAAAGTTGGTAATGTAAGTTTATCAAATAATGGTTCTGGCTATACATCTGTTCCTAATGTGAGTATTGATCCGCCTTCTTGCACAATTAATGGAACGACATGCATACGAGCTACAGCTAATCCGTCTTTGGCAGTAGGAAGTATTGCTGTTACAAATGGTGGTTCGGGATATACTGTCAGCAATGTTCCAACGATAACTATTTCGGCTCCTCCTACAGGTGGGGTACAGGCCACGGCGGTTGTAAGAACTTTATTTTCTGGGAAAATAGATTCTATTGCTATTGTAAATGGCGGTTCGGGTTATACATCTGTTCCTACGGTGTCTTTTTCAAGCGGAGGTGCTACAGCCACGGCATCTTTGAAAGTAGACAATATTGATGTCACAAACAACGGTTCTGGTTATACGTCTGTTCCTAATGTAATTATTTCCGGCGGTGGTGGAGCTGTGGCCAGTGCATCTTTGACGGTTGGAAGTATCGCAGTTGGAAATGCTGGTTCTGGGTACACAAGCGCCCCAACAGTATCTTTCTCTGGCGGTGGCGCAGGCGCAGGAGCTTTAGCAACAGCAACTGTTTCTGGTGGCATAGTAACTTTAATTGCTGTTGGCAATAATGCTGTTTGTAATTTCTCTCCTATAATAGACGGAGCTTGCGGTTTAGCTAATGGCACACCGGCTTCTTCGGCTCCAACTGCTTCAGCCGGTCCTACCAACCTTTGCTTCACAACTTTTGCAACTCCTGTTGTTTCCGGCACAGGACCTTGGTCTTGGCAGTGTGCAGGTTCAAATGGAGGCAAAACAGCTTCCTGTAGCGCTAATTACTCTGGCGCTTCCGTTGCTACAGGTTCTTGTGGAACATTAACCAATAATAATGTTACTTGGCCAGCAGGCTCTTCTCCTCACGGAGCTTTATGTGCTTCAGGAAATAGCGATAATTTTAATGTTGGTTTGGGCACAAGTTCTCCGGGTCCTGTAACTTGGCACTGCGGAACCAGCCCGCAAGTTACTTGTACAGCCAAGCTTGCGGTAAACGGCGTGTGTGGCGCAGCTAAGAATTATTCTTGGTATCCAAGCGAAAATCTTTGTGATGTAACTTTTTCATCTTCTATTCCTGTCAGTTCTGTAGTAAATGCGTCTGGGGATGGTTATTGGTCTTGGCAGTGTACTGGCGCAAATGGAGGCACAACTGTTAGTTGTTCCACGCCCGTCCCACCGTCACAACCAATAAATGGCACTTGCGGAACATTAACTAACAGTGGTGTTGCTTGGTCAGCAGGCAGTACGCCATCTGGTTCTTTGTGTGCTACTGGAAATTCTGATAACGCAGATGTAATTTTAAGTTCGTCTAACCCCGGCCCTGTAAGCTGGAATTGTATTGGTTTGAATGGTGGTTCAAACATTAATTGTACTGCTCAACTTAAAATAAACGGAACTTGTGGACCAGCTGCTACAAAATTTGCAGCCGGCACGTCTGACTTTTCAGGATATAATTTATGTTCTTCGGGAACTGTTAATCCTACAAACTACAATCTCAATTCAAATCTAAGTACAGCTTCTCCAAACGCTTCGTGGAATTGTAGTGGTAAAAATGGTGGAACATCAACAACCACTGCCTGCGCAGCTTCTCTTATAGTAAACGGCGCTTGCGGTTCAGCTAACGGGTTACAGACCATTTCTAAACCAACAACTAACCTTTGTTCGCCCGCTACATCCCCAACAGTTTCAGGTTCCGGTCCTTGGTCTTGGTCTTGTACCGGAGCAAACGGAGGCCCAACTGCAGATTGTACTGCTTCTCCGTCTGCATCAGCAGGTGCGTGTGGCGCATTCGCAAAAACGTGGCTTTCTTCTGAAACTCCTTCCGGACTCTTGTGTAATAGCGGAAATCCTAATACATCGGTACTTTTGGGCGCCTATTCTCCTGGACCAGTAAGTTGGAATTGTGTTGGTAGCTCAACAACTGCTACTTGTACAGCTAAGCTTGCGGTAAATGGCGCTTGTAGCTATTGCACTTGCGACGTTCCTCCTTGTACAAATAATACTATTGCATGTTCAACTACGCAGGCGTCAGGCAATGGAGCTGTGGGAACATGGCCGGCAAGTTATGCTCCTTCGGGAACAGTTTGTTCTTCTGGAAATTTCAGCAGTTTCTATTACAGTTCAGACGGAACAATAGCTAACTGGATTTGCGCTGGCGTAAACACGGGAACAAGCACACCAAACACAGGTACTTCTTCTTGCAAGAGTATTAGCAAAGTAAACGGAGCCTGTGGAACAGCTGCGCAAACATTCCCGGCAAACACTACTGACTTTAATACTGGTTTAACTCTTTGTAAATCCGGGACGCCGACTATAAGTTCTCTGTCTTCGGGTTCTTTTACTCTTGCAAATAGTTATACAGCTACATGGACTTGCAATTCTATAAACGAACCTACAAGCCCAATTAATCAGTCATGCTCGGCCAGTCTCGCAGCTAAACTTGCGGTAGACGCTGCTTGTGGCTCAGCCAATGGAATAGTTGTGGGCACATATCCAACTTCTAATCTTTGCTCTATTACGTCGGGGACTATTACTGTTGTAGATTCTGCTGGCACAACCAATGGAACTGTTGGTCCTTGGACATGGTATTGTAAAGGTTATAACGGAGGCATAAATAAGAGTTGTAACGCTTATCCTACTGGTGTTGTCATAGACGGTCAATGCGGTTCATCTAACGGACAAACTTTCAGTATAAAACCAACAGCAAATTTATGTTCAGTAACTTATGTAGCTCCTAATGTTACAGGTACAGGAGATGCTGGGACTCCTTGGAACTGGAAATGTTATGGGTCTAATCAAATACAATATGCTTCTTGCACTGCTTTTAAAAACACTGTTCCTCCTGTGCCAATAGCTGGAGTTTGCGGTTCAGCTAGCGGGCAAACATTTGCTTCAATACCAACAGGCAATCCAAATCTTTGTTCAGTAACATATTCAAACACTTCAATTTCCGGCCAGGGAACAACTGCAACTCCTTGGAAATGGACATGTACCGGGTTAAATGGAGGAGGAAATTCTACGTGTACGGCTGTTGCTATTTCCGTTACTCCTCCTGTTAACGGTGTTTGTAACCCAATCTTAAACGAGCAAAGATCAGCTTTAAAGCCGACTTCTAGCCTTTGCTCTACTGGTACAGCAACGCCGTCAACTCCCGATGGTTCTGGCACAATATCAGATCCTTGGAGATGGACATGCTCTGACCCGGCTTTAGTAGGTGGAAGTAGTGCTTGTAGGGCTTTTTCTACATCAACGTCTACGCCAGTAAACGGAGCCTGCGGTTTGGCTGACCAGCAAAAGTTTAAAGATACAGCTCCAACAACTAATCTTTGCTCAACAACTTTTGCAAATCCTGTTGTTTCTGGCACAGGTCCTTGGACTTGGTCTTGTACAGGATTGGATGGAGGAACAACTGCTTCCTGTAGCGCCAGCTCTACTACCAATTTGCCGGTAAATGGTCAGTGTGGAACGTTTGCTCAAACATTTGCTTGTGGAACCGTTGATTTTTCAGGTAAAACTTTGTGCACTTATGGAGAACCCGATATTGCTAATAATAGTAT
>JAPLZA010000037.1 GCA_026395275.1 Candidatus Staskawiczbacteria bacterium
CCCGCTCACATATGGGGAGGATTATGACTCTTCGCGTCCATTCATCGAACAACTTGTTGAATTGCAATCAAAGGTTCCACACCCTCACCAAGTTGGCGCCAAAAATGTTAATTGCGATTGGACCGATGATTGGTGGGAATCACGCGAGTGTTATCTTTGCCGCTCTGGATATAGAAACGAATATTTGAGTTATGCCTATCGCGTTTTTACTTCCAAAAATTCTATTGATCTCACATATTGTTCAGATGTTGAGCGTTCTTATGATTGCCTGTACTGTTTTAAAAGTTATAACCTAAAATATTCTTTTAATTCCCGCGATTGTATGGATAGTTCATTTTTATATGATTGCCGAAACTGCCAGAATTGTTTTATGTGTTGGAATTTAAGAAATCAAAAATATTGTATTCTAAACCAGCCTTATTCTAAAGAGGAGTATGAAAAAAAGATTAAAGAATATAATTTAAAATCACGAACAGCAGTCGATGAGTTGAAAAAAGATTTTTGGCAGCATATCCGTCAAGACGCTGTGCATCGACAGAATTATAATATTCAAACGGTGCAATCTGCGGGGAATTTTCTTAACAATGATAAAAATTGTTATCAAAGTTATTTTATCGATGATTCAGAAAATTGCAGGTATTGTTTTCGAGGCGCTATGTCCAAGGACTGTATAGACCAAGTAAGTTGTGGTGTTACGGAAAAATCCGGACTGGGAGTCCTAGACCAATGGGGATATGAAAACATTTGCAACCTATATACGACAAACTGTCGCTACGGCGCTTATTTAGACAACTGCGAAGAATGCGAGTATTGTTTTGGGTGCGTGGGGTTGCGCAAAAAAAAATATTGCATCCTTAACAATCAATATACCGAGAAAGAATATAAAGAACTTAATGCAAAGATAAAAAACGACATGAAAAGAAACGGAGAATGGGGAAAGTCTTTTCCGCTTCCGGCAGCGTATGCAGGATACAATGTTTCTTTAGCACAAATGATGTTTCCCATAACAAAGGATCAAGTTCTTAAGTTCGTCGCTAAATGGGAAAAAACCGTTGAACCACGCTATGAGAATATTGTTAGAGGAGATGATCTACCAGATACTATTAAAGAGGTTAGTGATGAAATTATAAAACAGCGTATTTTGTGTCCGGAAACAAAATTAAGCTATAATATCACCAGAGAAGAACTGTCTTTTTATAGAGAGCATGGTATTCCGCTTCCTCAGAGACATTTTGATTGGCGCACTCTAGAACGTTTTAAACCATTTAGCTTAATGGTGATTTCGCAAAGAGGAGCCTGTAATTATTGTAAAAAAGAAATTGAACACTATTATAGCCCCGAGCTTGGATTCAAAAAAATAGCATGCTTGGAATGTTATCAGCGTGAAGTAGTATAAATTTTAATTATGAATCAAGAAACCCTGGCCGGGCAGGCCAAACAATGCCAAAATTGTAAAAAAGACTTTGTAATAGAGCCGGAAGATTTTAATTTCTATTCAAAAATGAAGGTACCCGCACCGACTTGGTGCCCAGACTGTAGAATGCAGAGGAGATTGGCTTTTAGGGATGTGCGTGTTTTGTATAAAAGGAAAAGTGACAATAATGGCAAGATGATATTTTCTATTTTTCCAGAGTCGTCGCCCTATAAAGTTTATGATCGCGATTACTGGTGGTCCGATGCTTGGGATCCAATGCCATATGGAAAAGATTATGACTTTTTACGTCCGTTTTTTGAACAACTTAAAGAATTAAGCCTTAAAGTGCCCGCGCCAAGTCAAACAGCTTGGAATATGGTAAACAGTGATTATTGCACTGGAGCTAACGGTTTAAAAAATTGTTATTTAACATTTGTAGCTGTTGAAAGTGAAGATTGTATGTATAGTTCTTGGATAAACAAAACAAGAGGATGTATAGATGTAACGCAATTAGAATCATGTGAACAGTGTTATGAATCCTTTAGCCTTTTGAAATCAAATAAAGTATTTTTTTCTTATGATTGTGAAGAGTGTGTCGATGTTTGGTTCTCTAGAAATTTACAGGGGTGCATGAATTGTATAGGGTGTGCTAATTTGCGTAACAAGCAATACTATATTTTTAACCAACCTTATTCTAAAAAAGATTACGAGAAGAAATTTTTAGATTTTAATTTGGGGTCTGTAAAAAGTTTAGAAGAATTTGCAAAAAACTCAGAAGAATTTTTATCGAAAAACATTGTTAGATATGTTCAAGGTAAACATAATTTTAATGTTTCCGGAGAATATATCAATAATTCTAAAAACGTTCGCGACTCGTATTATGTTATTGGTGGAGAAGATTGTAAATATTCACAATATTTAATAACGCCTCCTATTAGAGATTGTATGGACTTATCACATTGGGGAGAGGGGGTAGAGCTTATTTATGAAACATCAAGCTGTGGAGTAAATTCTTCTAGAATTAAATTTAGCTACAGAACATATAGAGAATCTCATGATTGCGAATATTGTTTTCAGTGCGCAAACTGTTCATATTTGTTTGGTTGTGTTGGCCTGCAGAAAAAGCAATATTGTATTTTTAATAAACAATATACAAAAGAAGAATATGAAGAATTAGTGCCTAAGATTATTGCGCACATGAATGAAATGCCTTATGTAGATAAGAAGGGGAGTACATATAAATATGGAGAATATTTTCCAGCAGAGCTTTCACCTTTTTCTTACAACGAAACAGTCGCTCAAGACGATTTCCCGTTAACAAAAGAAGAGGCAATTACAGAAGGTTATAGATGGAAAGACCCCGATGAGAAAGATTATAAAATTACTTTACAATCAGAAAATATTCCAGATAATATTAAAGACATAAAGGATAATATTCTCAACGAGACTATTGGATGCCTACACAAGGGAGGGTGCCAAGACAAATGCACAGTGGCTTTTCGTATAACAAAAGCAGAGCTCGATTTTTATAGGGCCAATAAACTTCCAATTCCTAGATTGTGCCATAACTGTAGACACGTAAGGCGCGCCAAGGATAAGAGTCCATTGAAGTTGTGGCATAGAAAATGCGCTTGTTCTGGGGAGAAATCTGGTAATGGAATATATCAAAATCAAACAAAACACTCTCACGGAGATAAGCATTGTTCTAATGAATTTGAAACGCCATATTCACCAGATAGAAAAGCGATAGTTTATTGTGAACAATGTTACCAACAAGAAGTGGTATAATAAAAAACAACATGAAGCAAGAAACCAAACAATGTCAAAATTGTAAAAACAAGTTCGTGGTTGAGCCCGAGGATTTTAATTTCTACGAAAAAATGAAAGTGCCTGCACCAACTTTTTGTGCAGACTGTAGAATGCAGAGGCGTCTTATTTGGAGGAACGAAAGGACTCTTTATAAAAGAAAATGCAACGCACCTGGCCACACAGAAGACCTTATTTCAATGTATGCCCCCGAGCACACATTTCCCGTTTATGATCATGAATATTGGTACAGCGACAATTGGGACTCGTTAGATTACGGTAAGGATTATGATTTCTCAAAACCATTTTTTAAACAATTTGAGGAGCTTTTGCTTGCTGTGCCACATGTAGCTCTTTTTGATAGTAAGTCGTTTAATTCTAATTACTGCAACCTTGTTGTAGAGCAGAAAAATTGTTATCTTGTCAGTGCCGGCTGGGGAAATGAGGATTCTATGTATAGCAACAGAATTGCTTATTGCAAAAATACTCTTGATTCTTATGTTTCGCATAAAACTGAGTTTGGGTATGAAAATGTTTATTGCAAAGAATCAAATCAATTAAGATTTAGCCTTAGAAGCGAGAGTTGCGTAAACTCCTATTTTCTTTATGACTGCAGAAATTGTTCAAACTGTATTTGTTGTTATAACTTAAGAAATAAAAGTTATTGTATTTTTAATCAACAATATACAAAAGAAGAGTATGCAAAAAAGGTAGAGGAATTGAATCTGGGAAGCTATAAGTCTCTTCAGGCGCTGGCAGAAAAATTTAAGAGTATGAAATTGAAAGCCATTAACCGTTTTGCTTACTTAATAAACACTCAAAATGTTATTGGAGATAATGTGGAAGATTCTCGCAATTGTTATCATTGTTTTGATTTAGATGGTGACGCGGAAAATTCTAAATATTGTCATTGGTCAACTAGGGGACTGAAAGATTGCTATGATTCCGGCCCAGGAGCTGGTGGTTCGTCGGAATTACTTTATGAGGGGATTAGTATTGGTGTTAAAAATGCTCGTTGCAAACTTGGAGCAATTGTTTGGTATTCTCATGATGCACAGTATTGTTATAATTGTCAGGATTCTCATGATCTTTTTGGTTGTGTTGGTATGCGAAATAAACAGTATTGCATTTTTAATAAACAATATACAAAAGAGGGGTATGAAAAGTTGGCGTCTAAAATTATTGAGCACATGAACGAAATGTCCTATGTTGATAGAAAGGGAAGAGTGTATAAATATGGGGAATTTTTTCCGGCTGAAATTTCGCCATTTACTTACAACGAAACAGTCGCCCAAGATTATATGCCGTTAACCGAAAAAGATGCCATGGACAAAGGTTTTAATTGGCGACCAATTAGTAGCAAAAACTACAAGGAAACTATTTCTTGGAAAAAATTGCCAGACACTATAAAAGAGGTTTCTGATTCTATTTTAGATGAGGTTATCGGTTGTGCTCATGAAGGTAAGTGTGATGACCAATGCACGGGCGCTTTTAAAATTGTAAAAGATGAACTTGATTTTTATAAGCGAATGAATTTACCACTGCCAAGACTTTGCCCAAATTGTCGCCATTATGGGCGCGTGAGGCAAAGAAATCCTATGAAACTTTGGCATAGAAAATGTATGAAATCCGGATGTACTAATGAGTTTGAAACATCATATGCTCCAGATAGGCCAGAAATAGTTTACTGCGAAGGATGCTATCAAAAAGAAGTATATTAAATATATGGACCAAGAAACTCGTAATTGTAACAATTGTAAGCAAGAGTTCGTGATTGAGCCCGACGATTTTTCATTCTACGCGAAAATGAAAGTTCCCGCACCAACATGGTGCCCTCAATGTAGATTTCGCCGAAGAATCATTTGGAGAAATGAACGAAAATTATTTCGTGGTAAGAGTGCCTTAACCGGGAAGAATCTTTTTACCCTTTTTTCTCCGGAGTCAGGATATACTATTTATCACAATGAGGAATGGTGGGGCGGATACGATCCGCTTGCTTATGGGCAGGAGGTAGATTTTACGCGACCGTTTTTTGTTCAACTTTTTGAATTAAACAAAAAGGTTCCTAAGCCATCTGGAAGTAGAATCAGAATAGTAAACAGCGAGTATTCTGACAATGCTTCAGACCTTAAAAATTGTTATCTTATGTTTAATTCTAATTTTACAGAAGATAGCGCGTATGGAAACGGCGTGGACCACTGTCAATTTTGCTATGATAACTCCCATATTCAAAGTTGCGAGAGGTGTTACCACTCTTTTTGGCTTACTAATTGCTATCAAACTCATTTTTCTTCTCGTTGCGAAGACTGCACGGATGTTTGGTTTTCAAAAGATTGTCGAGGTTGTAACAACTGCATTGGTTGTGTGAATCTGCGCACCAAAAATTATTGTATTTTTAATGTTCAATATTCAAAAGAAGAATATCAAGCTAAATTAAAAGAATTTAATTTAGCTTCTTGGAAAAATATTGTTGGGATGAATAAAAAGGCAAAAGAATTTTGGCTTAAGTTTCCCAACAAATTTATGCAGGGAATAAAAAACCAAAATGTTTCTGGAGAATTTATTACACATTCTAAAAATGTTATTGATAGTTATCTTGTAAGAGAAAGTGAAAATTTACGTTATGTACAATATTCTCAAGTGCCTAGCTCGAAAGATTGTTATGATTTATCGCTTGGTGGATGTAACGCAGAACAAATTTATGAGGGTTCTGTGTGTGGTTGGGGAGCTTCTAACATTAAATTTTGCTGGGAATGTTGGCACGAGGCTTTTAATATGGAGTATTGCATGTATTGCCATGGTTCATCGAATCTTTTTGGTTGTTCAGGAGTGCAGAATAAACAGTATTGTATTTTAAACAAACAATATTCAAAAGAAGAATATGACGCGATGGTTTTAAAAATAAAGAAGCACATGGATGAAATGCCATATATAGACAAAATGGGAAGAATTTATAAATACGGAGAATTTTTTCCTGCGGAAGCTTCTCCTCACGCTTATACAAGCAGTATTTCTCCCGACCATTTTCCTTTGACAAAAGAACAAGCGCTTGCTCAGGGTTTTCGTTGGGAAGAGCCAAATCCTACTGAATATCAAACCACTAAAGACGCCAAAGATCTTCCAGACAATATTGAAGATGTTGGCACAGAAATATTTAAAGAAGTTTTTAAATGTGAAAAATGTGCCCGTGCTTATCGTATTGTAGATTCAGAATTACAATTTTTAAGGCAGATGAAAATTCCCGTGCCACATTGGTGTGTGGATTGCAGGCATAAAGACCGCATAAGTCAAAGGAATCCTGCTATATTCTATGATAGGAAATGTGATAAGTGCGGTAAAGATATAAAAACCTCTTATGCTCCCAATCGGTCAGAAATCGTCTACTGCGAGCAATGTTACCAACAAGAAGTGGTATAATATAAAAATCTTATGAACCAAGAAACAAAAAAATGCCAAAATTGCAAAAAGGACTTCGTGATTGAGACTGACGATTTTACATTTTACGAAAAAATGGGCGTACAGCCTCCGGTTTCTTGCCCAGACTGCCGATTTAAAATAAGAGCTTAATTTCGTAATGAAATGACTTTGTATTCAAGGAAGTGTGACTTATGTCATAGGCAGATAATCTCGATGTATAACCCCGAATCTCCCTATGCAGTTTACTGTGAAGAATGTTATAGATCAGATAAATGGGATCCATATTCATATGCCCAGGATTACAATCCAGGCGAGCCGTTTTTCGATCAACTTGGGAAGCTTCTAAAACGTGTGCCCAAAATGGCAATTTATTCCGACCATACGAGGCCCAGCATAAACAGTGAATATATAAATTATTCCGGGGCAAATAAAAATTGTTATTTAATTTTTAATGGTGGAGATTCTGAAGATTTATTATATTCGAGGGGCGCCAGATTTTCTAAGGACAGCTCGGATATATATTTTGGTCAAAAATTGGAGCGTTGCTATGAGGGAATAAATGTAAATCAATCCAGCGGTGTAAGATTCTCTAAAAATGTCTCAAATAGCGTTGATTCGGATTTTTTAATTAATTCTGTGAATGTGCAAGATTGTTTCGGTTGCGTAAATCTTAGGCACAAAAATAATCATTTTTTAAATGAGCCGATAGATAAAACAATTTATAAAATAAAGACCGAAGAAATCAAAGGCAGTTATTCAAAAACAAATAATTTTTCAGAACATTTTAAAAAATTTAGTTTAAAATTTCCCAGGCGTGAAAATAATAATTTAAAGACAATAAATTGCACTGGAGATTGTATTTTTGGATCCAAAAATTGTTTTAATTGTTTTGAAATAGCTGATTGTGAAAATTGTAAGTTTGGTTATTTTGTTAAAAATTCTAAAGATTGTCATGATTTTATGGGTTTTGGATATAGCGCAGAACTTTTGTATGAGTGTGTTGGTGTTGGATTTTCTCAGCGAGTAATCGGTACTTATTGGGTTGAAAATTCGCATGATATCGAATATTGTTTTAGCACTTTTTCCAGCGAATACTGTCTAGGATGTGATGGTTTAAAGCATGGGCAATACGTTATTCTAAATAGGAAATATACACCAGAGCAATTTAACGAAATAAGAGGAAATATTTTGAGAGAACTTAAATCGAGAGGGATTTATGGTTCTTTTATGCCCACTGGTATTGCGCCATTTTCCTACAATGAAACAATCGCCCAAGATTATATGCCCCTTTCTAAAGAAGAAGCTCTTAGTGCAGGCTTCCGTTGGGAGGAAAATTTACAGATAACAAAAGGTAGGGGAACCTTAAACGTAAAAGATATCCCTGATCATATTAAAGATGTTGCGGATTCTATTAAAAAGGAAATTTTAGTTTGTATTTGTTGTGGAAGAAATTATAAAATTACAAAACAAGAACTGGAATTTTACCGCAAAGAGGTTATCCCAATTCCACATTGTTGTTTCTACTGTAGGCATAAGAAAAGAGTAAAGGAGAGGGGCGGACTTAAATTGTTTGATAGAAGTTGTGCAAAATGTGGCAAGGGAATTAAAACCACTTACGCTCCAGACAGGCCAGAAATAGTTTATTGTGAAAGTTGTTACCAACAAGAAGTGGTATAATATAAAAATCTTATGAACCAAGAAACAAAAAAATGCCAAAATTGCAAAAAGGACTTCGTGATTGAGACTGACGATTTTACATTTTACGAAAAAACGAAAGTGCCGACGCCAACTTGGTGTAAAGAGTGTAGGCTATGGCGACGCCTTTCTTATTCTAATGAACGACATTTATATCAAAACGTTTGTGGGCTGTGTGGTCAGAAAATTATTTCAATGTACCCACAAGAGACTGTTTTTCCAGTTTATTGCTTTGACTGTTATAGAGGGGATAATTGGGATCCATTAAGCTATGGCAAAGATTATGATTTTTCAAAAACATTTTTTGAACAATTTCGCGAATTAAAAAATAAAGTGCCAAGGGCTGAACGCGTTGTGCAGGGCGACCTTATGGGCAATAATTACTGCAATAGGGCAAGTTATAACAAAAATTCTTATCTTTTAGTAAGGGCAAATTATAACGAGAATTCATTTTATTCTTATAACCTTTGGGATTGCAAAGATTCTTCAGATTGTCTTAACGCACATAGGTCAGAACTAGCCTATGAATGCATAGATACAGTTGATTGCTATCATATTCAATATGCGCAAGAGTGTAGGCAGTGCCGAGATTCTATTTTTATTTTTGATTGCCGAAATTGCGTTGATTGTGTTGGATGTGCGGGTTTAAGAAACAAACAGTATTACATACTTAATCAACCACATACAAAAGAAGAATATAAAAAAGAATTAGAAAAATTAAATCTTGATACAAGGGATGGTTTAGAAATTTTTTCTGATAAATTTAAAGAGCTATTAAAGAGTGCTATTCGAGAATCGGCGATATTTACCAATTGCGTAAACTCAACCGGAAATTGGCTTATTGATTGTAAAAATGTGGAAAATTCCTATCAATCGCGTAAAGTTGAAGATGGAAAAAATCTTCTTTCTATTGTTGAGGCAAAAGATTGTATGGATTATTCATATTGGGGACGCGCTACAGAACTTGTTTATGAAACTACCAATTGTGGTTATAACTGTTCGCGTATAAGATTTGCTAATGAATCATGGGACTCCTGCCACGACCTTACATATTGTGATAATTGCTATGGTTCAGGAAATTTGTTTGGATGTGTGGGAATTAGAAAAGGGGAGTATTGTATTTTGAACAAACAATATACCAAAGGAGAATATGAAGAAATTGTGCCAAAAATTATTTCTCATATGAAAGATATGCCCTATAAAGACAAAAAAGGCAGAGTATATGCATTTGGAGAATATTTTCCACCGGAGTTTTCAGCGTCTGCATACAATACCAGTTTAGGTTTTGAATATTTTCCACTAACACAGAAAGAAACTATTGCCGAAGGATTGCAATGGGAAGATAAAAAAGATAAAGAGTATAAGACAACTATTTCTTGGAAAGACTTACCGAAGAAAATTACAGATGTTAAAGACGATATTTTGAAAGAAACAATATTGTGTCAGGCATATGATAAACAAGGAGTCGAAGTTATAAAAGGACATAATTGTGCCAAGGCTTTTAAAATTACAAAAGACGAACTCGCTTTTTATAAGAGAATGAATATACCTTTGCCTCAAGATTGCCCTAATACTCGTCACTTTAAACGTTTTATAAAGCGCAACCCGCTTAAGCTTTGGAAGCGGCAGTGTATGTGTGGTTCGGTAAACTCACCACAGGTGATAAAAAACACCGCCGAACATTTCCATGGAGGCAAACCTTGCCCAAATGAATTCGAAACTTCTTATGCATCAGACAGGCCAGAAATTGTTTATTGTGAGCAGTGTTACCAACAAGAAGTAGTATAATTGCAAAAAATATCTTATAATACTATTAAGATGAAAATATTAAAAAATTTAAGCGTGGCCAATAAGCGCATCTTGGTAAGGTGCGATTTTAATGTGCCTTTAGATAAAAAGGGCAGAATTGCTGATGATTTTAGAATTAAGCAAAGTTTGCCCACAATTAAATATTTAATAGGTACTAGGTCAAAAATAATTTTAATGAGTCATTTGGGTGAACCCAATGGAGAAGTAGTTGAAGAATTAAAAATGGATAGAATCGCTGAAAGATTATCAAAATATCTTGGCGTTCCTGTTGCTAAAGCGAATGATTGCGTGGGGCCAAGCATAGAAAGCGATGCTAAACAAATGTCAGACGGAAAGGTTTTATTATTGGAAAATTTAAGGTTTCACAAAGAGGAACAAGACAATGACTTAGAATTTGCCCAGAAGCTTTCTTTTTTAGGAGACATTTATGTAAATGATGCTTTTGGAGTCTGTCATAGGAATAATGCCTCGGTTTCTTTGGTTTCTAAATTAATACCAAGTTGCGCGGGTTTACTGCTTGATAAAGAAATTACAAATTTAGATAAGATTTTAAATAATCCGGAAAAGCCCATGGTGGCAATTGTTGGCGGAGCAAAAGTTGAAACAAAAGCAAAATTTATAGACAACATTTCTAAGGTTGCAGATTTTGTGATAATTAGCGGGTTGATAGCAAAAGAAGTTGCTGAAAAAGGTATTAAGTTTAAATATCCTGAAAAAATAGTTTCACCAGTTGGAGATTTAGGAGCTTTGGATATTAATGCTGATTCATTGAAAATCTTTAAGGAAAAAATAATGCAGGCCAAAACAATTTTATGGAACGGACCATTCGGAAAGTTTGAAGAGAAAAAATATGCTAAAGGAACCTTAGAAATTGCTAAGGCAATAATTGCCAGCAAGGCATTTTCTGTTGTGGGGGGAGGCGAGACCGTTGAATTCTTAGAAAAACAAGGTATGATTGATAAGTTCGGGCATGTTTCAACCGGTGGTGGCGCAATGCTAAGTTATTTAGCGGGGGACAAATTGCCCGGAATAGAAGCGTTGCAGTAAGTTTCGCTCGGCAATAACTAAAATATTTATGGGGAAAGTTAAAAAACAAAAAATAAAAAATATTGAAAAAGCGTCAGATAGGATTAAAAAAGCCGTTCAAAACAAAGAACGGATTATTTTGTATGGAGATTCGGATTTAGATGGAATTTCTTCTGTTGTTATTTTAGAAGAGGCTATCAAGAACCTGGGAGGACACGTTGACTGCGCTTTTTTTCCGGATAGAGAAACTGACGGCTATGGAATAAACTTAAAAGCCTTAGAAATGCTTAAAAAGAAGGCGCCTGCGCTTTTAATAACTTTAGACCTTGGAATTGGAAACGTAAAAGAAGTTGATGTTGCAAATAAATTAGGCTTTGAAGTTATTATTGTTGATCATCACGAACCTTTGGTTGGAGTTCCTAACGCTTCTATAATTGTTGATCCAAAGCAATATGATGACCCATATCCATTCAAAGGTTTAGCTGACGTTGGGGTTGCATATAATCTTTGTTTAGAGTTATTAGGAGACAAAATTTCTAGTAATTTAAAAAATAGTTTTTTAGAATTAACCGCCATGGGCACAATTGCTGATATGGTGCCACAGACCGATCAAAATCAAGAAATTATAGAAGAAGGTTTGAGGTCTTTAAGAAATACTTTCCGCCCGGCATTTAAAACATTTTTGGAAATTTTAGGAGAGGGAAGAGTATTTGAAGATTCTTTGCCAAAAATAATTTCTGCTTTAAATTCTGCCGAAAGTTTGAATTTTGAAAATGAGTCTTATTTACTTTTGACTTCTTCTGATAAAAAACAGTGCAAGGAATTAGCGCAAAAACTTTTAGATAATACAAATTATAAGCAAATTCAAATCAAAAATATTACACAGGAAGTGGAGAGAAGAATTGCGCAAAAGCCAGACGAAACGATTGTTTTTGAGGGAGACCCTGCATGGAAATTGGTTTTGGCCGGATCTGTTGCTTCAACAATTTGCGCAAAATACGGCAAGCCAGCTTTTATTTTTAGAAAAATGGATAAAGAGTCCAGCGGATCGGTTAGAAATCCCCATGGGACAAATTCAGTTGATGCAATGGCAACCTGTTCGGACTTTTTAATAACTTATGGTGGGCATGCCAATGCATCTGGTTTTAGGGTAAAAAATGAATATTTAGATAAGTTTAAGAATAAATTAACAGAATATTTTAAGAAGGGTAAATAGAGAATAGACCGCCGAGGGCGGTTTTTGCTTGACACGAGCCATATATTAGGTTATACAAAAAATAGCTGTTATCTGTGGTTCTGACATAGTCAGACGGATAACAACCTTAACAATCCAATAGGAGCTAGTTGCAATGAAGATGAAAATGGTAGTTAGTCTGTTGGTGGTTGCGCTGATGGCGATGGCAGTCAATGCCGAAGCCAAAACCCCACCCAAACCCGCACCTTCGCCGCCTCCCAAGAGCGTTAAGGTCACGAACATCAAATCCGTAGTTAAACCCGTCGTTGCCACAGTTACCAGCGTTGCCACGAAGGCCAAGGTCACAGTCGGTGACTCCGTCTACTCGCATGTGACTCGCCCCAACGGCGACCGCAGCCTGGTTTATGGCACGAAGGGTAGCGACGTCCATAACCACGCGGTAATTGACAGCAAAGGCAACGTCAAATATCTCCGCGAGGAAGGGCAAGTCATCGCGGAAGATTCGGAATTGGCAACAGAAGTGTTGATGACCATCGCGTTCATCACACTTATGTGCCTGTAACTACTCAGGCGAGTCTAACGGCTACGC
>JAPLZA010000108.1 GCA_026395275.1 Candidatus Staskawiczbacteria bacterium
ATTTTAAATATCAGTGGCAGAGTTGGAGAATTATTAGATAGTGGCCTGCCTGCGCAGGCAGGGGAGGTGAAAATATGTTTTGATTTGTTTCCGTTATTAAATCAAGAACAGCTTTCAAAAGTTTTTGATGATATGCTAAAAAAACATCCCAATAAAACCATTAAAAATATATTATCAATTTCTTTGCCCGAAAGATTGGCAGAAGTTTTGTCAGACATTGCAGTTAAAGATAATAAAAAAATAGCAAACAACATGTCTAAGTCAGAAAGATTGGCGGTTGTAAAAATTCTTAAAAATTTTGAAGTTACAGTAAAAGAACTTGTGGGGTTTGAGGGAGCTATGGTTACAAAAGGCGGAGTGTCTTTGAAAGAAATAGACCACAAAACAATGAAATCAAAAATAATTGATAATTTGTTTTTTGCAGGTGAAATTATAGACATAGATGGCAAAACCGGAGGATTCAATTTGCAGTCATGCTGGAGCACAGGATATTTAGCCGGCAAAAGCGCGAGCGCAAAGTAGATATTTATTTAAAAATAAGATAAAATACTTATTATGTCGGGTGATGAAATTATATTAAAATTCAGTAATGTTTCTTTTGAGTGGGGGACAAATAAGCCTATTTTACATGAGGCCAGTTTTACTGTGCGTAGAGGCTCAAAAATTACGTTAATGGGGCAAAATGGCGCAGGAAAAAGCACAATTTTTCAATTAATAACCGGCGAATCCCAACCTGAAGCCGGCTCTATTAATTTAAATAAAGATTTAACAGTAGCAACTGCCAAACAAGTAATTCCCAGGGAAGATTTAGAACTGACAATAACAGAATTTTTTGCCTCCGCCATGGCGGGGTCCCGCCAGAGGCGGGGAAAAATATCGCCAATATACGATATAGATAAAAAAATTGACGACGTTTTAGAGGTGGTTAATCTTTCAATGCCTCACGGCAGAAAGGTAGGAAGTTTATCTGGCGGGCAACAGGCCAGAGTTCTTTTGGCTGGAGCTTTAATACAAAAGCCAGATTTGCTTTTATTAGACGAGCCTACAAATAATTTAGACAAAGCCGGAATTGCTCACTTAACAAAATTTATAATTGAGTACCCAGAAACTTGTGTTGTTATTTCTCACGACGCAGACTTCTTGAACACATTTACTCAAGGCGTTTTGTATTTAGATATTTTTTCAAAAAAAGTTGAACAATACGCCGGAGACTATTTTTCTGTTGTAGAAGAAATTAAGGCCAGGCTGGAAAGAGAGCGCATGAAAAATATGCGGTTGGAAAAAGAAATTTCCCACAGAAAAGAGCAGGCAAACTTTTTTGCCCAGAAAGGAGGACACTTAAGAGATGTTTCAGCTAAAATGAAAAAGAAAATTGAAGAGTTAGAAGGCGAAGTGGTAGATTTAAGAAGGGAAGACAAAACGATAAAGAATTTTGATATCCCGGCGCAGAAAGATATTGGTGGAGTAATTTTGCAGTTAGATTCTGTGGCCGTTGCAAAAAATCATAAATTTGTAAATAAAAAGGTAAATATAACTTTAAATAAAAAAGAAAGGTTGCTTTTAACAGGTCCCAATGGAATTGGGAAAACAACTCTTTTAGAAAAATTAGCTTCAGGTCACGCAAAAGGCGAACACGTTAAGGCGGGGACTAAAATAGGGTATTACAGGCAAGATTTTTCAACATTGGATTTTAATGCAACAGTTTATCAAACGCTTTCAAAAGCAATGGGCCAAGACGGCACAGAGCAGGGCCTAAGAGCTCATGCAGCTGGGTTTCTTTTGGATGCAGAAATATTAAAAGCTAAAATTGGCTCGTTATCTGAGGGGCAGAAAGGGCTAGTTGCGTTTGCGGCAATATCTTTAGAAAAGCCGGGGTTGCTTATTTTAGACGAACCTACAAACCACATTAATTTTCGTCATATTCCGGTTATTGCAAAAGCAATTAATAATTTTGACGGAGCTATGATATTGGTAAGTCACGTTCAGGATTTTGTGGAGGAAATAAGAGTGGATATTACTTTAGATTTAGGTGCGTTATAATTAGTTTGTGCTATAATATCATAATAATATAGAAATTATTATGAAAAAGATTTTTTATAGTAAAAACTGCATATTCACCCTTATTTTGTTGCCAATTGTTTTAGCAGGTATTTTTGGTTTTGGATTTTTGACTTTTGCATCCGGAGTTCCCGCTTCAATTGCAATTAAAGTTCAGCCCTCTATTAATGGAAGTGTTGATTTTCCCTTATCTCAACAGCCCGTTTTGTTAGTGATAGACTCCAGCGGTAATCCTGTTTCAGATGCCACTATTGTAGCTAGAGCCAGTGGAACAGGTAATTTAAATGGCGGTTCGGCTATTACAGATGCCAATGGTTTAGCCACATTTAGTGAATTAAGTTATGATGTTACAGATGCTTTTACGCTTACTTTTTTCTATATAAAAAACCAAAGAATAAAAGCAGTTTTTAACAAGTCTATACAATTATCTCCTGGGGCTGTAAGCCCAA
>JAPLZA010000040.1 GCA_026395275.1 Candidatus Staskawiczbacteria bacterium
ATTTTGGTCCTTTATTTTCCTCTATATTCTTTTTAAGACTTGCCAGGCTTCGACGGTACCTGCTTTTAACTGTATTTACAGACTCTTTAAAAATTTCTGCTATTTCTCTAAAACTTAATCCGTCGTTATGCCTTAAATTTATAACTTTTTGTTCCTTTTCGTTTAAGCCTTGCATGGCTGCCAGCACGGTTTTTTTTTCATTTAATTTTTCTATTAAATTTAAAGGTGCAACCGCAATATTATCAAGCAGTGGATTCTGGCCTTTTTCATTTTCAAATCTTGAAAATGGTATTGATTTTTTCTTTCTTAAAAAATCTATTGAAGTATTTTTGGCTATTTGGAAAATCCAAGGCTTAAAACTTTTATTTTGGTCGAATTTTCTGATATTTTTCCAAATTTTTATAAAAACTTCCTGAGTTATATCTTCTGCTTCAGCTTGCCCACCGACGTTGTTGTAAACAAAACTATATATTTGCTTTAAATATTTAGCAATCAAAAAATCAAGCGCCTCTGATTCGCCCTTTAAATATCTTTGTATTAATTCTTTATCTGCTGAGGTCTCCGATGTAATAGGCATTTAAAGCTTTTTGAGCTCTTTGCGAGTGCGGTCCTCTGCCATTTTTTGTATCAAAGGCAGTTGTCGCGTCCTTTCCGCAATAAGCAATTATTTGGTCAGGCCCTCCGCTGTGTATTGGTATTAAAGCCGTAACATTGTAAACTTTATTGCTGACTATAGTCCAACAATCACTCGATGTGCTGTGTTTAGCAACATCTAAAGCTGTAATAAAAGTTGTAGAACCAATAATAGTAGAAGTTTTTGTATTATTTTGGTTACTAAAAACTGCTGATCCTAAAATTGCCACAACAATGATTATAAAAATTATTAAACAGGTTGTAACTATATTTTTTGTCATATATTTTAATTAATAATTAATTTTAACACGTTTCGTCAGTATAATTGAAATTCTTCTGCGTGTATTTTATTTTTTTTAATTCCCTTGTCTAAAAATTGTTTTTTTAAAGCTGACATCATAGGCCCCGGTCCGCAAATTAAAATGTCGCTATTTTCTGCATTCATCGAATTTGCCGTCAAAAATCCCTTTTCTTTAGAAATCCAAAAAATAATATTTAAATTTTTGAACTTTTTGGCTATTTCCTCTATTTCTTCTTTAAACGCCAAACAACCGCTGTCTTTTACAGAATAGTACAAATCAATTTTGTAATCCTGGTCGGTATTATTTAAAGACCTTAACATGCTCAAAAATGGAGTAATTCCAATTCCACCGGCTATCCAAACCTGATGTTTATTGTCAAAATTTTTAAAATTAAAACTGCCAAAAGGTCCTTCTACTTTAGCTAAATCCCCCACCTTTAAACTGTTAATTTTGTTTGTGTAGTCGCCTAATTCTTTTATGGCAATTTTTAATGGCTCACCAGGGGCCGAACTGAATGAAAACGGATGAGGCTCACTGGATAATTCCTTGCTATAAAGTTTTATAAACGCAAACTGTCCGGGAATAAAATCTACAGTTCTGTTTTTTGGTTTAAATTCTATTTCCCATATTTTGTCTGGAAGAGCTTTTACATTGCTAACTGTATAGTCGAAAGACCTTACCAAATAATCAGCAAATAAAGTTCTATAAAAATATGTAATAATAGCGCCTATTCCCAAAACAAAAAGATATATTTTTAATCCCATATTGGTCGCAACGTCGCCACCAATCATAAATGTATGTAAAAAGGCAAAAATAAAGGCTAATCCTAGAAATTTATGAGTGAATTTCCATATTTGGTATTTTAATTTTGTGTAGAAAGTAATGACAAGCGTTATTATCATTACAAAAAGTCCTATTGTGCCGAAGTTTTGCGCCCAATTATCTGC
>JAPLZA010000104.1 GCA_026395275.1 Candidatus Staskawiczbacteria bacterium
CACATTTCAGGACACAGCAACATAGAAGGTATAAAAGAAATGCTTAGAGAAATTAAACCAGATTATTTTATTCCTGTTTATGCAAACCATTATTTCCTAAAAGAAGCTTCAAAAATTGCTCAGGGAATAGGATTCAGAAAAGACAAAATTTTTGTGCCAGACAACGGCTCTATAATCAAATTTACCCATTCGACAGGCTCAGGGCAGGCCGGAGCAGACATAATGAAAGAAAAAGTTCCTTCAAGCTATGTTTTTGTTGATGGACTTGGAGTTGGAGATGTTGGAGAAATTGTTTTGAGAGACCGCCAAATGTTAGCTGAAGATGGAATGTTTGTGGTTGTAGCTATAATAGACAAAAAAACCGGCAGAGTAATAGGAAGACCAGATATTATTTCACGAGGATTTGTTTACTTGCGTGAATCTAAAGATTTACTTTCTCAAACACGTAAAAAAGTTATTGAGATAGTAGATAAAACTGCCGGCCACGGAGGCGCAGTTAACTGGACATATGTTAAAGACGAAATTCGCAACAAAATCGGCGACTTCTTGGCAACAAAAACATCGAGACGCCCGATGATTCTTCCAGTTGTAATAGAGGTTTAGTCCAGGTTGTCGCACGACAACCAAGTTAATAATTGTTAACCTAAAATTTTTGTAAAGTAAAAGCCCCGAGACAACCTGTCTCGGGGCTTTGCTTCGTCGCTTGCGCGACCTAATTACTCGCGAGGATACCAACGCCCTTGCCGTTGCTCAAGGTAGGTCTTAAGGACCGACTCAGGACACAGGCCAAACGCTACCCCATGAACAACTTCATCGGGGTGGTTCAACATGGCCGCCAGGTATTCGACGACCTTCAAAACCATTGTTCCTGTGGCCTCAGCAACGGCGCTCCTTTCCCCTGGGGTGAACCCATCTAGAACTCTCTTCCACTGTTGCAGCCAAGAAATGGCAGAAGATACATCCTTCTTCACCTTGAGCACAATCTCGATTCTGGCGTCAATCTGAGGTAAATCCGGAATTGCCGGTAACGACCCCAGGAATGCACTGGTTTGGGTTTTCCAAAACTCAGGCTTCTTTCTATGTGTTGTATTTGCCATCTGCGTTCTCCTTCAATTTGACTTCGATTAAACCATGCCTACTGCTACGTTGACAGTTGTAGCCAGCAACCCTGTCCCAGAAACAGGGCTTTTGGCTACAACCATCGTTTTCGCAAGTAATTTTTGATGTGAATGTGCGGTTTTACCTACTTATTAATTATACCACTATTAAGACGTGTTGTCAAGTCTTTCCCCTGCCCCATAATAATGCTAAAATAATAAAATTAACCAAAAAATTTATGCGAATATTTTCAGGAATAAGGCCAACAGGTGGCCTACATATAGGAAATTATTTAGGAGCCATAAAACAATGGATTGCTTTGCAAGAATCAAACGAATGCGTTTTCTGCATTGTTGATTTGCACGCAATAACAACTCCATACGATCCTAAAGAACTGCAAAAAAATATTTTAGACACAACTGCGGTTTACTTGGCTGCCGGAATTAACCCCGACAAATCAGTAATTTTTGTGCAGTCGGAAGTAAAAGAACACGCTGAGTTAGCTTGGCTTTTAGGAACAATAACTCCAATGGGTGAACTTGGCAGAATGACCCAATTTAAAGAAAAATCAAAACAGCACAAAGATTATGTAAACGCAGGGCTGTTCACCTACCCTATTTTAATGACTGCCGATATTCTTTTGTATAAAGGGCAAGCAGTTCCGGTTGGAAAGGACCAAGAACAGCACGTTGAATTATCCCGCACAATTGCCAAAAAGTTTAACCAAAAATTTGGCAAAGTTTTCCCTGAGCCAGAAACAATTTTACCAAAAACCGGAGCTAAAATAATGAGCTTGACCGACCCAAAGAAAAAAATGTCTAAGTCAGACGACCCAAAAAGCTGTATTTCCCTATTTGATTCTCCTGAAGACATTACAAAAAAAATAATGTCAGCTGAAACAGATTCGGGCAAAGATGTAATTTACAACGTCACAAAAAAACCTGGCATTTCAAACCTTATAACAATTTACAGCTTAATATCTGACAAAACAACTCAGGAAATTGAAAAGCAGTTTAAGGGGAAAGGATATGGTGACTTTAAAAAATCATTGGCAAAAGCTTTAGTTGATTATTTAGAACCGTTCCGCAGAAAACAAAAAGAACTGCAAACCAGAGACGTTTATGTAAAAGATATTTTAAGCAAAGGAGCTTCCCGAGCCAGAATTATTGCAGAAACAACAATGAAAGAAGTCCGCTCCAAAATGGGATTAATTTAAACTGTATAACAAAAAACAGCCCCGCCTTTGCGGGGCTGTTTTTTATTACTATTTAGAAATTAATTTTGTGAGTTCTTTTTGCTTGGAAGACAATAATTTTTGCGTGTCAGCTTCAATGGTTAAGCGCAACAATGGTTCTGTATTTGAACCGCGAACATTAAACCACCAATCTTTGTATTCTACTGTTATGCCGTCTAAAAAGTCTTGCTTGCCGTCAACATACTTTTCTTTTATTTTTTCTATTATTTCTTCTTTGTTGTTAACGGTAAAATTAGATTCTGCTGATTTAAAGTATTTATAAAAAGGCTTTACTACTTCGGAAAGTGGCTGGTTGTAGCTTGATAATAATTGAAGTAAAATTACAAAAGCAATAAACCCTGAATCTGAATAACCGTTATCGCGGAAAGAATAATGCGCAGATATTTCTCCGCCTATAATTCCTTTTTGTTCTTTCATCACCAGCGAAATATTAACATAACCTACTTTCGACCTTAATGGCCTACCACCCCACTCTTTAACTTTTTCCGGAACTATTTTTGAGCAAAGCAAATTATAAACAACTCCTGCGCCGGGCTCTTTTTCCAGAAATAATTTTGCCAGCAATAATAAAGTTATGTCAGCAGGAATAAATTCTCCTTTTTCATCCACAAAAAATAACCTGTCTGTGTCACCATCAAAAATAACGCCAAAATCTGCTTTTTCTTTGACAACTGCTGCGCAAATTTGTTTTTGTCTTTCCGGTAATAAAGGATTTGAAGGATGAGCCGGGAAACTGCCATCTAATTTAAAGTTTAAAGGAATTAAATTCACAGGTAAACTTTCGGTTAAAACTGGCATAATTTTTCCTGCCATTCCGTTGCCGGCATCAGCAACCACTTTGAAAGGTTTTATTTTATCAACATCAACAAAACTTAAAACATGAGCTATGTATTTTGAAGTAATATCTTCTTTTTCAACCTCACCTACCTGCGCAGGCAGGCCTTTTTTTTCACTAATTTCCTTGGGCATTTTTTCTATTTCCTCAAGCAAGTCTGATGTTTTCACCCATTCCATTCCTTTTAGCATCATTTTAAGCCCATTATATTCTGGCGGATTATGTGAGGCGGTAATCATTATGCCGGCTTCGTCACCCAATTTTCCAACAGAAAAATAAATGGCGTCAATGGGAACTAAACCAATGTCTTTGACATTAACCCCTTCGTCGGTGATGCCACGTATAAGCGCTTTTTTTAGTGCCGGACTGGAAAGACGCATATCTGTGCCAACTGTGATTTTTTTTGCGCCAGAATGCTTAGCAAAAGCCCTGCCAACCAAATAAGCAGCGTCTTCATTTAATTCTGAAGGGTAAACGCCCCTAATGTCGTATGGTTTAAAAATAGTTTGATTAATTTTCATATAACACTATTATATTACAAGTGAGGAGAAAGTAAATAAACCCCTTGATTTATTATGATAATCTGATATAATCCAGATATATTAATTTAACAAAATATGATCTTCCATACGCCTGTTTACAGGCGTCTTGGGGCCAATTGTAGGCTTCAGGATTTCATATTTTACAAATAGATGAAAACATACGAGTTAACGTATATTATTTCTCCGGAAATATCACTGGAGGAAGCAGAAGCAAAGGGAAAAGAAATTGAAAAAGCCATCTCTGGCAGAGAGGGCGCAATTTTAAAACAATTAAACCCTGTTGCAAGAACATTTTCCTATCCTATAGGAAAAAAAGCCTCTGGTTTTTTCGCCAACTTAGAATTTCAATTAGAACCGGAAAAATTGCTTGAGTTAAAAGAAATCATTGAAAAAGATGGAAAAATTGTCAGACATATGATTATAATAAAGCAAGCTGCTGAAATGAAGAAAGAGCGCAGAACCAGGACAAAACCAGTATTAGAAACAGCAACTGTTTCAAACCCGGCTTTCGTGATAGAACAAAAAACAGAAACAGAAAAACCCGCCTCTGCAAAGGCTTCGGCGGGTAAGGAAAAAGAAAAGGTCGAATTAAAAGATATAGAACAAACATTAGACGAGTTACTAGGAGAATAATGAGTTCAGCGTAAACGAGGCGCTAGGGTATAAGATATATCTCTGGCCTCGTTTCCGAAGCAATCTTGTTCGCCTCGCTCACAAGACCGTGAATCTAAATAAAGTATTCGTTTTAGGAAACGTCACAAAGGATCCAGAGGCCAGGTCAATGCCAAACGGAAATCAGGTTACAAGTTTTTCCATTGCAACAAACAGATTTTACACCGCAAACGGAGAAAAAAAACAGGAAGCAGAATTTCATAATATTGTTTGTTTTGGAAAATTAGCTGACATTAGCTCAAGATATTTAACCAAAGGTTCTTTGGTTTTAATTGAAGGAAGAATAAAAACCAGAAGCTGGGATGACAAATCAACCGGAGCCAAACGTTGGAAAACAGAAATAATTGCCGAAACAATGCAATTAGGCCCGCGTGGAGCAGGTGCACCGTCAGCTAGTGGCAATAGCTCAAGTTATGGAAAATCATATTCAAAACCAGAACCAGAGCAAGATATGTCCAGCAATAAACAAGATGAAATTCCTGTTATTGAAGAAAACTACACTCCCCCAGCAAACGACACAGGGGCAGACTCCAAAACAGTTTCCTTTGAAGACAACGCAGCAGATGAGATTGACGTCAAAGACATTCCGTTCTAAATCTTTTCCCGCCACAGCGGGATCCCGCCAAGCGGGATAATTCACCATATAAAATAAACTTATAAATTTTCAATTATGTGTTACTTTTGCCAAAAAAATATTGATAACGTAGATTTCAAAAACATAGAATTGTTGTCAAAATTTGTTTCCGGTTTTTATAAAATAAAACCAAGAAAAAAAACAAATCTATGTTCCTATCACCAAAAAAAGATTGCCGTAGCAATAAAACGCGCCCGCCAAATGGGTTTAATTGCCTACACTCCTAAATAAATTTGCAAAAAAAGACAGCTCTTTTGGGGCTGTTTTTAGTTACATTTTTTAATTGCAACCATCAATTTATCTAGTTTGACTTCCACCAATCTTGCCTTCCCGACATTTTCGACAACCGGCAAAAAGATTTTCTCACCGGAGATTTTCTTGTCATGTAGAATCAAACGCACATCAACCGCAAAACGATTAAAATCCAAGTTGATGCCGAACCTGAAAAACAACTTACCAAGACGGGTTCTCGCTGTTGTAGTTTTAATACCCAACTGTTCAAAAATTTGGAGCTCCCGCATCATTCCGATAAGAACAGAAACTCCATGGCTCAGTCCATATTTCAATTCAATCGCATGGCCAATTGTATGGCCAAAATTCAGAAACTGCCTTACGCCGTTATCTCTAAAATCTTCGGCGACAAGGCGTCGCTTAACATTAACCGCCTTTAAGATCAACTTGCAAATAAGCGTCGGCCTCTGCAGAAGTTTTTCTGTGTCGCAAGATTCCAGCATGTAGAGTATTGTAGAATCACCCACAAATCCCGCCTTTATTATTTCTGCCAATCCCTCGATAAGCTGTCCCCTGCTTAAACTTCCTAAAAACCTAGAAACTAAGATCATGGCAATCGGTTTATAGAACGAACCGGCCGGATTCTTAATTTTTTTACGATTAACTGCCGTTTTTCCGCCGATTGAAGCGTCCACCTGCGCCAAAAGCGTTGTGGGAATGTTTATGTATGCCAACCCTTTGCGCTTGTAGATTGAGCAAACAAATCCCACTGAGTCGCTTACAGAACCGCCTCCCATGGCGAGCACAAGGCTCTTTTTGGTCAGGTGAAGTTCCAAAAACTTGTCTAACAATTTTCCTGCGTTTTCCCAGCTCTTGGCTTTTTCGCCGTCAGGGATTGTTATAATCACAAGCTTAGGAAGCGCCAATTTTTTGATCTTTTGAATTGCCCAGCCAAGCTTCTTAGCCAAGACCGCAGATGTCACCAAAACAACCATATCTGTTTTTCTTGCTTTAACAATTTCCTTGAGTCTTATCAGTGAATGGTAAATTATCATTGTGTTCTCCTTTTTCAAAGATGCTATTTACAATTTACAACACTTACCAAATAATGTCAAAACAAAAACAGCCTCTTTACGGGGCTGTTTTTTAATAAACTTAGTATTCTTTTGCTTTTTTAATTACGGCCAGCTCTCCTTTCATTACTTCGGTTTTTATGGTTTTCATAACCTCCGGGTGCTCTTTCAAATAAGTCTTGGCCCCTTCTGTCCCCTGGCCCATTTTTTCTCCATTAAAAGTAAAATAACTTCCACTTTGTTTTATTAATCCGCGATCTACCGCAACTCTTAAAGCATCACCAGATTTTGAAATTCCTTCATTGTAATAAATATCAAACTCTGCTGTTTTGAAAGGAGCTGCTACTTTATTTTTTTTTTTTTTTTTTTTTACACGATTACTAATA
>JAPLZA010000026.1:0-6341 GCA_026395275.1 Candidatus Staskawiczbacteria bacterium
GATGAACGTGATAAAATATTTTCGGTATGCTTTTCAGCGCGCCAAAAGCCTTGGACTTCCATTAATTTGCTTGGATAAGAGTAACGTTGTGCCCCACCACGTGTTTTGGCGGAAAATTGCCGAGAAAATTCATGAGAAAGAATTTTCTGACGTAGAAATGAGGGTTCTTTTCTCTGATGATGCGGTGCGCACTTTACTGCACCCCGAACGACTCCATGGCGTGATTGCCTGCACAAATGTGGACGGCGATTATCTGTCTGATGGAGCGCTTGAAGCAGTGGGTAGTATGGGTTTAATGTATAGCTCGGCTATCAACCCGGACAACGGAATGGCAATGTTTGAAAGCGGAGCCGGAACATATCCTGAAGCAAAAGGTAAGGACATTGCCAATCCCATTGGCAGAATTCTTACCGGAGCTTTGATGCTTCGCCACATTGGCGCTGTTCAGGGCGCCGATGCCATTGAGCGGGCAGTCCAAGAAACCTTGAAAGCAGGTTACAGAACTCCAGACTTGGCATCGGGCGTCAGCGGAGAAATCCGAGTTGGCACCAAAGCCATGGCTATGGAAATTATGAGTTATTTGTAGGGCGTCCCAAATAGGGAAGTCAGCGCTGTTGAAAAATATGGCGCTTTTTTTTGCAAAAATTTTGCACCTACTTGCTGTAAAAAACCGTATTGTATATAATAGACAAATAGGTCGGCTAATTATAATTTAAAATTTAATAAAATAAAACAATGAACACACAAAAATATATTTCGTTATTAGTAATATGTTTAGTTGCAGTCAGTATTTTAGTTGCTTCTCCTGCGTTAGCTCAAAAGAATTTTAAAATTAGCAAAAGCGCGCCTAAAATTGGGCAAATCTTGCAAAAACCAACAATTTCAGGTACTGTTTCAGCAATAAATGGAAACACAATAACAGTTTCAGGTAAACAAGATATCACTAGAAAAGATATTAAAACTTCCAGTTCTGTGGCAAACATTACTTTTACAGTAGATGCAACAAAAGCTAAAATAACAAAAAATGGTGCTGCAGGGAAGATAACTGACATAGCGGTAGGTGATACAGTTGTGGTTCAGGGCACGATAACTGGGACCAATGTTGTAGCAACTACAATAAAGGATGGACAAAATGTGACAGACCCTAACAGAATGAGGCCAAATTTAGTCGGAAAAGTTTCAGCAATAAGCGGGAACACAATAACTGTTGTAAGCCAACAAGGATTCAGAAAACCAACAGACGCTATTATTAATCCATCAAGCACTATTTTTACAGTAGACGCTTCTGGCGCTAAAATATTTAAGGGTGACGTAACCAGCGCAGTGTCTGGCATTACTGTTGGGGATACAATAATTGTTCAAGGTACTGTTACTGGGACCAATGTTGTAGCAACAATGATTCGCGATGGACAAATTGGCAAAGACAATGAAAACCAAGCTTTACTTCAAATACAAGGGAATGGTCAGCCGGTTGTTGCAGGAAAAGTTTCTGCAATTAATGGTTCTAATATAACTATTGTTAATAATAGTGTCACATACACAATAGATACAATAACCGCAAAATTTATTGTTGGGGGTCAGACGACTGCGACTATTTCAAACGTTGCAGTAGGAGATAATTTGATTGTTCAGGGAACGATAAACGGTAATTCTGTGATTGCTTCAACTGTAATAGATAAAAAAGTATCTGCAATAAATAACAATGCTCAAGGAAATAATAAAAAATCTGCTACAGGGCAATTTCTTTAAACATTTGTTTGGATTCTAAATAGTTAATATGGTCGCAAAAAAGCTCCGCTTTCAGGCGGGGCTTTTTGTTTATCTTTTTTTATGTTGAAAGTTTGTGATATAATAAGCTAATACAATTAAGTTTCATAACATGCAAACATATAAAATAGTTTCTGCTCTAGTTGTTTTATTATTAATTTCTGTTTTTCCATTTACAGCTAATGCTATGACTCCAACATTATCTGTTTCGGCAACTGGCACAGGAGATAATGTCCAAATAAATGTAATTGGTGACCCCAATGTCAGCATTTTATTTTTTTATTCTGGTTCGCAGTTTATTACGCTTGGAAGCACGAGCTCCAGTGGAAATTTTTCTACTGTTATAAGTTCTTCTACGTATTCAATTGCAGCAAATGCTCTTGTTTATGTTAAAACGGGCGGACTTTCCGGCACCCAATCTACAAGCGTATCATGGCCGTATGTCCAAAACACAACAACATCTAACAATATAACACTAAGCCAGGGCGCATTATTATTAAATATGGGCCAAACATCAACAGTAACAGCCAGTTCCAGTTATCTTTATGTGTTAAGCAATTCAAACCCTTCTATTGCTAATATAAATTTGAACGCTAATCAAATAACAATTACTGCAAACACATACGGCTCAACCGTGGCGAATATTTGCGTTGTAGGAAGCACAACAAATTGTTCAACAATAACAGTAACCGTACAAAGTTCGGGGGCCCAACAATTAAATTTCAGCCAAAATAATTTTTCGATTGTTTCAGGGCAAAGCGCTCAAATTACAGTGACAGGAGGATCTGGGACATATTTAATATCAAATAATTCCAATTCCAGTTCCATATCTTCAAGTTTAAGCGGAGCGACAGTAACACTTTCAGCCAGCGGCACAACCGGTTCGGCTTCTATAACTGTTTGCACAACCGACATGAACAACTGTGGAATTATTAATATTAGCTCAACAACGGCAAACTCTACAGCAGTAACTTTTAGCCAAACAAATCCTGTTGTTCCAATTGGACAAAGTACAACCGTAACAATTTATGGCGGGTCTGGCGCTAATTTCTACGTTTCATCAAATTCAAATCCCAGCATTGTACAAGCTAACATAAACAGTAATATTTTAACTTTAATAGGAAACGCAACTGGAACTTCAACCATTAACATTTGCGCATATGCTGGTACTTGTGCCTCGTTAACCGCAAACGTAAGCTCTGTCACCAATAACGGCGGGCCCATATTATTAAGTCAGAGCACAGTTTCAATTTTGGCCGGACAAAGCGCCAACATTACAATTTCAGGAGGATCAACGCCCTATAGTATTTCTTCAAACTCTCCAAACATTTTTAACGGGGTCATTAATGGAAATATTTTAACTGTTTATGGAGTTAACTCTGGCTCTGGCACCGCAAGTATTTGTTCATCAGCCGGATGTGCAACACTGTCTATTACAATAAATAACTCAAATTCTTCTGTAAACCCTCCAACTTTCAGCCAAAATAATGTTTTATTAAATGTTGGCCAACAATCAACAATTTATATTTCAGGTAACAGCGGATATTATGTTTCTAACAATTCAACACCCACAGTTGCTTCAGTTTTAATAAATGGAAATGCAGCTACAGTCACTGCCAGTAACACCGGAACAGCTAATATTTCTATGTGCCAAAACGGCGGACAATGCGCAACGCTATATGTAACGGTTTCTAACGCAAATACACAGATAGCTTTAAGTCAAAATAATGTGTCTTTAACTGCAGGTCAAAGCACAACAATTGCTATCACAGGAAGCGGAGTATATTATGTATCAAATAATTTAGTTCCCACGGTTGCCAGTGCTGTAATCAGCGGAAGTTCTGTTGTTATTTCGGCGATTAACGCAGGAACAACAAATATTTCCGTGTGCCAGGGCGCCAGTCAGTGTGCAACATTATATGTGGCAGTCACCGGCGTTGTAACGCCCACAGCATCAGCTTATGCCTTCTTGCGCTACTTGGGGCCGGGAGACAAGGGTGATGACGTTTTAAAACTTCAACAAGTTTTATCTAACTTAGGATTTTTGACAGCAACACCAAATGGCTACTACGGACTAGCCACCAAAGCAGCTGTTCAAAAATTTCAAAAAGCGCACGGAATTAAACAGAGTGGTAACGTTGGGCCATCAACAAAAGATACGCTAAACCAACTTTCAGCATCATCAACCGCGTCTACAACCTCATCAACTACACAAACCGCAAGCGCCCAGCAAATTCAGCAAGCAATAGCGCAACTAATGGCTCAAGTTGCACAAATGCAGGGTCGATAAAAAACTTACTTAAATCAAAAACCGCCCATAAGGCGGTTTTTTAATGTTGTGTTGTGTTGTGTTTTATCTTATAGATTTATATCCTCTGGGAACTCCATGTGGAGACAAAACAATTTGCCACAGCTGGGCATCCCTTGATCTAAAAGCTCCTGCGCAAGATAACAAATAATAATTCCACATTCTATAAAAATCTCCTTGATATTTGTCTTTTATCTTCGGCCAACTTTTATTAAAATTTTTGTGCCACTGCATTAAAGTTTTATCGTAATCAGCTCCAAAATTATGAACGTCTTCAATTACAAACAAACCTTCAGTATTTGAGGTGATATGTTTTAAAGAGGGAAGCATACCATTTGGGAAAATATATTTATTCATCCATGGATCAGCGTTGTTCCCGGTTGTTAGACTACCAATTGTGTGAAGAAGGAATAGTCCGTCCTCTTTAAGGCATTTTTTAACAATTTTAAAAAAGTTTTTATAGTTTTTTTCACCAACATGCTCAAACATTCCCACAGAGACAATATGGTCAAACTTTTCATTTAGTGATTCGTAGTTTTGCAATCTAAGTTCTACAGGCAATCCTTTACAAATTTTTTGGCCCAATTTAACCTGTTCTTTTGAGACAGTTATGCCAACGACTTTAACTCCATAATTTTTAGCTGCGTGATAGGCAAAACTTCCCCAACCGCATCCAATATCTAAAACTGTTTGCCCCTTTTTCAAGTCTAATTTTTTACAAATTAAATCTAACTTTGCCTCCTGTGCTTTATCTAATGTTTTAGAATTTCTCCAGTATCCGCAACTATACGCCATTGTTTTCCCCAGCATTGGTTCAAAAAGGTCGTTTCCAATGTCATAATGTTTTTCGCCAACTTCAAATGCGCGCTTTACTGCCTGAAGATTAAATAGTTTTGCTTTAATGAATCCAAATAAAATAGGCAAGGACAAACCAACTCGGCTGTATATGTCAGAAGATAAAATTCTATAAAAAAATTCATCTAATTTATCACATTCCCACCAGCCCTCCATATACGCCTCACCTAAACCCAAAGAGCCGTTAATTTTAACCCTATTATAAAGTTTAGGGTTAATTATTCTAATATCCCATGGGTTTGTGCCATTAATTTTTATTTTGGCCGGCTCCAATATTTTTTGTAGCCATTTTTCTGAATTGTTTTTCATGTTATTTTTTATTATATCAATTAAAAATAATATATCAATACTGTTGTTTTTAAGGCTATTTTTTGATATATTTAATCAAACAAATGGAATATCCCATAAGAATTAATAAATATTTGAGAGATAAGGGCCTAGCTTCGCGCAGAGAATCAGACAAGCTCGTTGAAAGCGGGCTGGTTTTTGTTAATGGCAAAAGAGCTGATAATGGAGCTATGATTAATGAAAAAGACAATGTTATAGTCAAAAAACCAAAAGGATTAATTGCTAAAGAATATAAATATCTGGCTTACTATAAGCCCAGGAATTTATCTACGCAAGACTTACCCGGGAAAGAAAGCGTTATCACTTTATTTAGGAAAGATGGAGTTTATCCTATTGGCAGACTGGATAAAAGCTCAGAAGGACTATTATTGCTTACAAATGACGGACGCTTTGCCAGAAAAGTTTTATCGGTGGACTCTAAATACGAAAAAGAATATTTAGTTACAGTGAAAGAACCGTTGAGGGTTGGCGTTGTTAAAATTTTCAAGGAAGGAATGGACACTCAAGCTTTGGGGAAACTATTACCTGCCAAATCCAGAATTGTAAATAACAATAAAATCCAAGTAATACTGAATGAAGGTAAACGCCATCAAATTAGAGTCATGTTCAACGAGCTAAGTTATACTATTTCTTCGTTGAAACGTGTTCGCATAGGTGACATTAAAATAGGGGATTTAAAATCAGGAGAAACCAGGCCTATAAAAATTTCGTATAATAACTAATGGATAAAGCCAAGTTAGTAGGCTATATAAAGATTGTCTCTTTGCCGCTTTTGCTCGCGGTTTTGTTTGTTATACAAAACCAAATATTTAATTTGTGGCTTAATCTTTACTCAAAATTATATTTTACCAGGTTGACTCTGGTTTCTTTTGCTTTAGGGGTAGTTTTTTACGGACCTGGCTTATTGTTTAAAAAAAATCACAGATATATTTATTTGTTCATAATTTCTTTTTTAGTGTCGATTCTTTTTTCTGCTCAATTTTTATACTACAGATATTCTCAAAGTTTTTTACAATTTTCTGCAATAAAATACATAGGTCAGATGGACAGCGTTGCCGGGACC
>JAPLZA010000026.1:6390-11014 GCA_026395275.1 Candidatus Staskawiczbacteria bacterium
AGAACGCAAAATAAAAAATCGAAAGGTTTTTTTAGCGCCACCCGAAGAATTCACCTTGCCTAAATGGGAAAAAATAATAATTATTTTAGTTATGATTGCCATCGTATTTTTTGGATATAAATATCTTCTATATACCGAGAAAAAAGAGTGGGGAAGTACCAGTCGCCTGTATACTGACGTTTATGATTTAAAATCATTGGTAGGCAAGATGGGTATCACAAACTTTTTTCTAGAGGATACGTTTAAGTATATTTTAAGGAGCAAACTTATCACTGCCAAAGATAAGTCTTTTTTACAGGATTGGGGAAAGAACAGGCAACCCGTCAAGGCTTCGGCGGGCAAGTATTTCGGAGCTGAAAAAGGAAAAAATGTCATAATTATACAAGTAGAATCTTTAGAAAATTCTGTGATAAATACAGAGATGGGTGGCCAAGAAATAACTCCCAACTTAAACCAGTTGGCGAAAGACGGTTTGTATTTTAATAATTATTATACGCAAGTTGGACCAGGCAATACTGCTGATGCAGAGTTTTCTACAATGAATTCTTTGTATCCATTACCCGATGACGTAGTTTTTATCGACTATGCAAAAAATATATACAAGGCTTTACCTCAGCTTTTAGTAAAAAACGGATACAAAACTTATTCTCTGCATGGAGATGTGCCAACTTTTTGGAACAGATCAAATATTTATCCTCAACTAGGATACCAAAAAGCATATGATTTAAATGATTATATTGTTACAAAACCGGTTGGGAAAGGCCCATCTAACTTAGGAGACGAAGATTTATTTTTTCAGTCTTTACCTAGATTAGAAAGCTTTAAACAACCATTTATGGCGACCTTAATTACAATGAGCTCCCATACTCCGTTTATTCTTCCCGATGACCTAAAAACCTTCCAGCTTCCAACTGACACGACTTTAACCTATGAGCAACAACAATATCTTCAAAGTATTCACTACACAGATAAAGCAATAGGTGAGTTCATAAATGGGTTAAAAAAAGACGGGCTTTATGACAACTCTTTGATATTTATCTGGGGTGACCATGGAAGCTTTACAAATATTACTTCTGCGCTGGGAAACCAAAATAACGTTTTACCCGAGTTATTAAACAGCCAAGTGCCAATGATTTTATTGGCTCCTGGCACAAACTTAAAAGGCACAACGAATATCCCAAGTAGCCATTTAGATATTTATCCTACAATAACAAATCTCTTGGGCATTACTACGCCAAAATCTGTGCTGGGGCAAGATTTGTTGAACACAAAAAATCCCTCTGAAACACACTTTAAACTTGTTTCCGGAGGGGTAGATACTATTTTAACAGAAAGTTTAGCATATCAAGCAAGCGAAGATGGTTTATTCATACACGGGTCATGTGAGTCTATCCCCAATAAAAATATTTTGCCCATTACTGACTGCAAAAATTTGTATAATGAACAATCAAATGCGGTAAAGGCATCTAATATTATAATAAAGGGTGACCTTTTATCTATAGTCGCTAAATAATCACACTACTGATTTGGCAATAGGGAATCAGTGTAAATCTCTGAAACGCTATATTTTTTGATAAATTCATTTTTATCATCTAGAGAATTGACCGTGTGGGTATATGTAGGAATTTTTAGTTTAGCTAATTCTAACGGCAAATTGGTTTTAGCCCTTAGTTGAGGCATGGTTATTGCAAAAGGCCCCGTGAAATTTTTAACAGCGCTTAACACGTCTGCATCCGAACTATTGTATTTGTAAAGAGTCCAAATTATTTGCTGATACCCCATTTTTTTTACTTTATCGAATTCGTCTGGAAGATATATTTGAGGAATTATCCTGAACTTAAAATCGGGAATTTTTTTTGCCATCAAACTTAAAGCTTCAAGCACATTTTTTTCGTTGTTCTCTTTTATATCTGTGATTATATAAGCGCTAGGATTGTTTCTCATCCAATCGGCCAGACTATCAAGTGTGCAAATATTAAATTTTGATTTAGCTTTATTAAGTTGTAAAAATTCTTCTAGAGTGGGTATTTCCATTGGTTTATATCCAAAAATTTTTGCGAAGTTGTCTCCCCAGCCATGTGTGCAAACTAAATTATTATCAGAGGTAAAACTAAAATCCAACTCGAAATAAGAGAATCCTTTCTTTAAGTTTGAGTTTAGGGCGTCTATGCTATCAGTATAAGTTGTATCGTTTATAATGCCACCTGCGTGAGCAATTCTTTTTATTATAAAATTTTTCTCCCTAGATCCCACAAAGAAAAAAAACGCGCATAAGATGCAGATTAAGAAAACTGCCGTTATAAAAATAATATATTTTTTCTTCATTGAGAAGGTAAACCCGTAAACTTACGAATAGCTTCTGTATTAATGGTTATAGGATCTTTATCTGTAACTTTTGCGTAAATTTTTATCTCGTTACCCCTTCCCGCCAGAAGGCAATATCCTTTATAATCTATTTTTTTGCTCGAAATATCGTTAATTTTTGTGCATTTATTAATTAAAATAAAAGACTGGTTTTTATCCATATTTGTAACATAATAATTCAGCCCCACATTAATTGATACATCGAATTCAAAAAATAAATTAGTCTGAAGTTTGTCGTCTAGCTCAATAAGAACAGGCGTTTTAAACGATCTGTCATCAATATATATTTCTTTGTCTTGCACCGTGATATGGTCTTTAATTTTAGGAAAATTCCAAAACTGAAGTATGTATTGCGTCCATCTGCTCAAGCTGTCGCCTATATTTTTTATTTGAGAATCTGACTCTTTTCTATTTATAATATCTCTTCCAAGACCAATATTCCCCTTATATCCTATGAAAGGCAAAATAGTAGAGTCTGTATCAAGGGTTGATGCTAGTTTATTAATTTTGATTCCCTTGGATGCTTTTGGTAAATTTATCATAAATAAATCTCTTCTGTTGCCACTCTTTAACAGGTCTGTCGCAGTATTGTCTCCTGCGGCAAGGTGGTCTGATACTAATACAATCACAGTATTGGCACTGTATTTTGATTTTCGTATTTTATTTATAAAGTTGCTGATTAAATAATCTGAGCAAGCCACCGCGTTCAAACTGGGATTTGTACCATCCTTATAAATTATGCTTTCGCAACTTTTAGACGGGCTTCCCTTCGGACCATGAGTATCTACGGTTAGAGTAAGCAGAGCAAATTTCTTTTTAGTTTCAGACAGCTGAATAAATTTCTCGTAATCTATATCAAAAAGAGCATCATCATACAAACCCCAAGAGTTAAGGTATTTTGGATCTGGCAATAAAGACAGTAATTCATTTCTGCCAAAAACTTCATTAAATTTATGCGACGAATAAAAGTTTGCCTTGCCAGAAAAACTTCCTCTGGCGCCACCCAAAAAACTTAAGTAGTAACCTTCTTTATTTAATAAATCTCCAAAACACGTTGCGCCGGCCAAATAAGAATCCATGCCATACATTGAGCTGCCCTTAGACTTAGCAATTAATGGGATTCCGCATTGGCTTGCCACCATGCCACCTATTGTAAAAGCAGAATATCCTATTTGGTCAACATTAGTGAAAGAAATGCTATTGGATTCAATGTTTTGTAAATTTTTAGTAAGACCGGGGAAAATATTATTATCAAAATATGTCCTTTCTAAACTTTCGGCATATATGAAAACTAAATTTTTTGCTTTGCCTGTTTGTTTTATTTTTGGATTTTCATAAACTGTGTAAAAATCCGAATTTTTATCAATTTTGGCCACTTTGATTTCAGAAACAAAATTTTCCCACAAACTTACTACTACAGGATTAAAAAACAAAGATAATACCAACAACATTACAGATCCTGTATAAAAATGGAGGTCTTCGGTGGTTTTTTTGTTAAATTTTTTTATGTGGTTTTTTCTAAAAAATAGCCAAAAAGAAAAAGCCGTGCCAATTAAAATTAATATAACGCAGGTTACAATAAGTCCCATATACGCAGAATATCCGGCTCCATCAAACCCATAATAAAAAGAGTATATAACAGAGTTGTCTATACCTTCTCCTGTAAAATAATTTATTGCGTAATATATAACATAAGACAAAACCGACAAAAAAACTCCACAGCAAAATAAAGCTTTCTTAAGTTTGGAGATTTCTATTTTTTCTAAAAGAAAAATCCCAACGGCAAGTAGAGATAAAATTACAGATATTAAAAGATTAAAATCCATATATTATATCTATTTTACACCCTATAGAAAAAAGTAGTAGTGGATAAGTTATAGCTACTTTATATTGATATGGTAAAATGAGCTGTATGATAAATAAAGGCATTGCAACATTTACGTTAGATTATGGAAAATGTCCGAAGTGGCTTTTTGATAGAATGGTTTTGCTTTCCAAAAGAATGATTTATGCAATTGTTGCAGAAGAAGGAGCAGACGAATTTATAAAAAGAATTTCAGACCCGGTTTGGTTCCAATCTTTGGGAACTGTTTTGGCTTTTGATTGGAATGCTTCGGGCCTAACAACAATTTTAACAGCAGCGCTAAAAGAAGCAATTAGAGGCTCCGAAAGGGATTTAGGCGTATTTATATGCGGAGGTAAAGGTAAGACATCCCTAAAAACCCCAGAACAAATAATAAATTGGGCCGAACGCATTGCT
>JAPLZA010000091.1:0-483 GCA_026395275.1 Candidatus Staskawiczbacteria bacterium
AGCTGATTTTTATTTTTTTTGCATTTCTTTTCTTGATGGGGGTGATTTATTTTATGCTAAATTCTTCATGGCTTCAGTATAAGTTTTTGGAGGACGTTACAGAATTTTTTTCTTGGCAAGCATATGGCCAGAGAGAAATGACAAAGCAATGGGATAGAATTAGAAAAAGAACTGAGTCTGGCGCGGAATCAGATTATAAGCTTGCTATAATTGACGCAGATGATTTTTTGGCCGAAGTTTTAGACAATAGGGGATACGATGGAAAGAGTTTTGAAGAAAGCATTAATAAAGCAGGTAGAGCAATAGCTTCTATTTTACCTGACATTATATCAGCCCACGAGGTAAGAAATTCTATTGTATACAACCAGGATTATAAAATATCAGTTGATCAGGCAAAAAAAATATTGGATACTTATCAGTCCGCGGTTAATAACATAGGATTGTCGTAAAAATTTTAATTAAAAAACCGTCCTGAGATTGTCG
>JAPLZA010000091.1:592-5795 GCA_026395275.1 Candidatus Staskawiczbacteria bacterium
AAATTAGTATGATTATACTAAAGAACCGGAGCGATTAGGAATAATATAGTAGCTATCGCAACCAAGCTTATTAATACAGTCCAAATAATTTTAAATAAAGTTTTTCTTTTCATTTTCTAATTTTTAATTTATTAAGCTTATTGTAATGGATTTTCATAAAAAAGGGAATAGCAAATTTTTTAATAATCAACTCCTATTTAAAACCGTAGGAATAGCATTTTTAGTGATTGTTTTAATTTTGATTTTGGCAGATTTTAGAATATATCAGAAAAAGAAAGAATTGAGAGCCCAAATTGTTACTTATCAAAAAAGAATTGAAGACATTAAAAATAGCAGTAAAACTTTAAAGGATGAAATTGCTAATTCAGACAATAAAGATTATTTGGAAAAACTTGGGTATGAACAATTTGGCCAAACACGACCCGGAGAAACAGAATATATGTTTATAACCCCCCAAAAGAATTCAACTGCGGTTCAAAAGATAGATAGTTCGTGGGGTGTAAATTTGTGGTTAGGCCGATTACCGTCAGTTTGGCAGTGGATAAAAAGTAGATTTTAAGTTAATATATTTGTATTGCGGGTATGGTTCAATGGTAGAACGTATCCTTCCCAAGGATAGGACACGGGTTCGATTCCCGTTACCCGCTCCCTTCTTCGCCGCTTTAGCTTAGTGGTAAAGCAGCTGTTTCGTAAACAGCAGACGCAAGTCCGATTCTTGCAAGCGGCTCAAAACTATATTGGCTCTTTTTTTTTGTAAAAAATTTTGTTAACATGAATTAATCTAAATCTATCATATGGCAGAGACAATAATCGAAAATTTTGAGGAAAGGATCCGTCATTTGATGGACCGTCTTTGACATAGAGCAAAAAGAGACTAAGTTAAAAGAATTAGAAAGAGAATCTTTACTGCCTGATTTTTGGCAAGACACAGAAAAAGCAAGTAAAATTCAGCAGGAAATTTCAGAAATAAAAGAAGAAATAGAAAGTTTAGAACAAATAAAAAAAGATTTCGAAGATTTTAAGGTTTTACAGGATGATAATTCGAAAAAAGAATTAGAAAAGAAAATAGAAAAGCAAGAGTTTAAAACATTTTTATCGGGAAAGTACGATAAGAATAACGCAATATTAGAAATATTCTCCGGAGCAGGGGGGCAGGATTCGCAAGACTGGGCAACAATGCTTTTAAGAATGTACGAAAAATATTGCAACAACAAAGGATTTAAAATTTCAGTTTTGCATCAGGCGTTTGGAGATGCCGGTGGCCCCGAGGGAAGAATTGGCACAAAGTCTGTTACAATGGCAATAAACGGTAATTATGCTTATGGTTTTTTGAAAAAAGAATCCGGGGTGCATAGACTTGTGAGAATTTCTCCGTTTAATGCGCAAAAACTTAGACACACATCTTTTGCTTTGGTGAATATCTTGCCGGAAATAAAAGAAGATGAAGTTGATATAGAAATAAAATCTGATGATTTAAAAGTTGATACATTCAAGGCTTCAGGTCCCGGTGGACAATATGTAAACAAAACCGAATCAGCAGTTAGAATAACCCACATTCCAACAGGAATTGTTGTGGCTTCGCAAACAGAAAGACTACAGGGGAAAAACAAGGCAAACGCAATGAAAATTTTGATTTCTAAATTGTATCAGTTACGCGAGGAACAGCACGTTAAAGAGGTTAAGGAAATAAAAGGCGAAAACATTTCAGTTAGGTTTGGGAACCAAATAAGGTCTTATGTTTTACACCCGTACAAAATGGTAAAAGATTTGCGCACACAATACGAAACGTCAGATGCAGAAGGAGTTCTTAACGGAGATTTAGAAAAATTTATAGAAACCGAACTAAAAATGCCATCTTAACATATGTTAAGATAAAAGTTTATGGAGCAAGAAACGAAACAATGCCAAAATTGTAAAAAGGATTTCATCATTGAGCCCGAAGATTTTACGTTTTATGAAAAAATAAAAGTACCCGCGCCGACGTTTTGTTTTTTGTGTCGTGTCCAGAGAAGAATGGCTTATCGTAACGAGAGGATGCTCTATAAGCGTGCATGCAATGCTTCTGGCCATACCGAACAGATAATGTCGGTTTTTTCGCCGGACAATCTTCAATGCGTATATGATCATACTGCTTGGTGGGGAAATACATGGGACGGCACTACATATGGTCGAGAATATGATTTTTCAAAACCGTTTTTTGAGCAACTGCAAAAACTTTGGCGCCAAGTGCCCGATGTTGCGCTTCTTAATATAAACCCGGTAAACAGCGAATATTGTAGTATTACAGAGGGCAACAAAAATTGTTATTTTCTGTTTGGAGCGGACTTTAATGAAAATTCTCTGTACTCCACTTATATTTTTAACAGTAAAGAATGCGTGGACACGTATTGGGTAACCAAGAGTGAGTTTAATTATGAAACAGTAGATTGTATCTCGTGCTCTAAACTTCAATACGGTCGTTATTGTGAAGAGTGCTATAATTCTGCGTTCCTTTTTAATTGTCGCAATTGCCACGATTGTTTTGGATGCGTTAATCTAAAAAACGGAGCATATTGTATTTTTAATAAACAATATACCAAGGAAGAATATAATGAAAAACTTAAAGAATTTGATATCCAAAGCGCCTCAAGAGTTACGGAAATTAAAGAGCAGTTCCTTAAATTTTCTCTTTCTTTCCCACGTAGGTTTGCGCGCATGGTGCACGTAACAAATTCAAGCGGTGATAATTTACAGGAAACTAAAAACTGTAAACATTGTTTTGATGTTTTTGGTGGCGCAGAAGATTGTACAAATCTTTGGCTTGCGTACTCTAAAGCCAGTGATTGTATGGATGTAGACCGAGTTGGCTTAGGCACAGAGCTTGGGTACGATTGCTCGACCATTTATCCGGGATCTCTCATCTTTTTTTCTCGATTTATATTTAATTCTCACGATGTCTATTATTCCTACAATGTTCATAATTGCTCTTATGTTTTTGGATGTATAGGACTTCGTAACAAGCAATATTGTATTTTTAATAAACAATATTCCGAATCTGAATATAACCGTGTTATTTCCGAGATTATCGCGCATATGGATAAAATGCCATATATAGATAAAGCGGGATGCATTTATAAATTCGGAGAGTTTTTCCCAATACAAATCAGCCCGTTTGCATATAATGAAACTATTGCTCAAGAAATGTTTCCATTAAGCAAAGAAGAGGCATTGGCTCAGGGATTTAATTGGAGAGAACAGCAAGAGCGAAATTATACTCCCACAAAAATTGCTTCTGAATTACCAGATCGCGTTGCTGATGTTTCTGATAATATTTGTAGCGAGATTATAGAATGTGCACATAAAGGAAAGTGTGCTGATCAATGCACCACCGCTTTTAAAATAACTCCCGTAGAGTTGCAATTTTATAAACAAATGAAAATTCCTCTGCCACGCTTATGTCCAAATTGTCGCCACTTTGCACGAGTCAGACAAAGAAACCCAATTCAACTTTGGAAGAGAAAATGTCAGTGTGGGGGCGATAAAAGTGTGAATGGAGCATATTCAAACGCCTCCATGCATTCTCACGGAACGAGTGGATGTACCAATGAATTCGAAACTTCATATTCACCAGATAGGTCAGAAATTGTCTATTGTGAGAGTTGTTACCAACAAGAAGTAGTATAATTAGTTTGTAGGTCACCTTAACACATGTTAAGATAAAGTATGATTAGTGAATTAATAAAAAAAGATTTTTATACTACAAGAGAACTGGCTGAAGTCCTGGGGGTAAGCAGGATTTCGGTTTTTTACAGATTGGGTAATGGTTCAATAAGAGGTTATAAAATGGGCAGAAATTTCGTGATATTTAAAAAAGATATTGATATAAAAAAGGTAAAATCAATGTTGAGAAAATAAGATGATAAAATTTGATAAAATAACAAAAATTTATCCCGGCCCAGAGGGCGCCCCGGAAGTTGTTTTGCAGGATGTTTCTTTTGAAATAAAAGAAGGGGAATTTGTTTCTATTGTTGGAAAATCTGGTGCAGGTAAAACAACTTTAGTCCAACTTATTTTAGGGTTAGAATCACCAGATTCCGGAGAAGTTTATTTTGGAGACATAAAATTAAATGATGCTAACTCTTCTGAAATTCAAGCAATAAGAAGGAAAATAGGAGTTATACACCAAGACTATAAACTATTGCCCAAAAAAACAGTTTATGAGAATGTGGCTTATGTTATGCAAGTAGAAGGGAAGAATAATGAAGAAATAGAGAATGAAGTTCCTAAAGTTTTAGAGATAATAGGATTGGGCAGAAAATTTAACAGTTTTCCAGACGAACTGTCTGGCGGAGAACAGCAAAGGCTGGCAATTGCCAGAGCGCTTGTTAATCATCCGGAATTAATTATTGCTGATGAACCAACAGGAAATTTGGACCCGTACAATACTTACGAGGTTATTTCTCTTTTACGAAAAATAAATCAGACGGGTAAAACAATTATTTTAGCAACGCACGACAGGGAAGTAATAAATAAATTGGGCAAAAGGGTTATTACTTTAGAAAATGGAAAAATATTAAGAGACGAAGCCGAGGGTAAATTCATCATATAAACTATGTTTACTAATTTTAAAAGAGTTTTAAATTTTGCAGTTAAAGATTTCAGCAGAAACAAAGGAATATCAATTGCCGCAATTTTTGTTTTGGTTATTACAACAATGATTGTGACAGGGCTTTTATTGTTTCACAGTATGACAGCTTATTTAACATCTCAGGTTCAGAATAAAATTGATATAACAGCTTACTTTAAAGATGGCACCAAAGAGCAAGATATTTTAGACGTAAAAGATAGAATTTCTAAAATGGTGCCGAACATAAAAGATATTGAATATGTCTCCAAGGATCAGGCGCTAGCTTCTTTTAATGCAATACACAAAGATAACGAAATTTTAGCCCAGGCGTTGCAGGAGGTTGGCAAAAATCCTCTTCCGGCGTCTTTAAATTTTATAACCAATGGTGAGCCTTCTCAATATGCGCAGATTGCCAACATATTAAAAACATCTGATTTCGGTGACTTAATTGACAGTGTTGATTTTTCTCAAAAAAAAGATATCATTGAAAAAGTTTATTCTATTACTTCTAACGTAAATACTTTTGGATTTTCGCTTGAAATAATTTTAATTCTTGTTGCTATATTGGTTGTATATAATACCGTAAAACTTGTAATA
>JAPLZA010000115.1 GCA_026395275.1 Candidatus Staskawiczbacteria bacterium
GTTGGAATGTAAGCTGTAACGTCGCCAAGCTGTGTTTCAATAATTGGCAAAGCTGTAAGCGAACCTCCGCCTTTTTCTTTTGAAAGTTTGGCTGCTCTCTCTAATAATCTTGAGTGTAAATAAAATACATCTCCAGGATAAGCTTCACGTCCTGGCGGTCTTCTTAAAAGCAAAGAAATTTGCCTGTATGCCCAAGCGTGCTTTGACAAATCAGCATAAACTACAAGCGCATCTTTTTTATTATCTCTAAAATATTCTCCAACAGTGCATCCTGCAAATGGAGCTAAATACCAAAATGCTGCCGGTGTTGACGCAGAAGCTGAAACAACAATTGAATAAGCTAATGCGTTATTCTTTTTTAATGTCTCAACAATTTTTGCAACTTTAGATTCTTTCTGACCAATAGCCACATAAATACAAATTGGAGGATTTTTTGGATTATCTTGCAACTGATTAATTATGGTATCTAAAGCAACTGCTGTTTTTCCTGTTCCTCTGTCTCCAATAATTAATTCTCTCTGGCCCCTGCCAATTGGAATCATAGAATCAATTGCTTTAATTCCGGTGTGCAAAGGAGTATTTACGCCTTCTCTACCAATAACGTTTGGCGCATCGTTTTCCAAAAAGTTTAAAACTGGTTTTTCCTTATCACCAAATATTGGGCCCTTGCCGTCTAACGGATTTCCCAAAGGGTCAATAACTCTTCCTAAAAGTTGCTCGCCAACCGGTAAAGAAAGAATTTGTTTAGTTCTTTTTACAGTTTGTCCGGACTTAATTAAAGAACCTTCGCCCAATATCAAAGCTCCGACAGAATCTTCTTCTAAGTTTAAAGCAACTGCCTTAATTTTATGTTCGCCGGCTTCAATAACCAAAACTTCCTGTGATTGCACATTGGTTAAGCCAGATATTTTGGCAATACCATCTCCAACTTCAGAAATCCTGCCAATTTCTTCCCAATCAGTTCCCGCTTTGTGTCCTTCAATGGCTTGTTTAATTTTTTCTATTATTTCATTACTCATATATTAATATTGCGCAACTTATGTTGCATTGAAGCATCAAGCTGCTTTGAACCGTTAATTATTATTTTTATTCCCGCAATTAAGTCAGGATTTATTTTTTCTTTAATTTTATCTCCCTTCTTTACAATGCTATCCATTAATTTTCTTTGGCTGGGTGTAACTTCTCTTGCTGTCTCAAAAATAATCTTTCTTTTTCCCTGCGAAGCTAAAATAAAATCTTCCGCTACGCTCAAAATATTTTTAAACTTCTCTTCAAGGCCGGCGCTAACCAAAACTTTCACAAGATTCTTTGCAACTTTATTTTCGTCTGCCGTGCCTTTTATGGCAATTTCAGCTAAAGCTTTAGCGTATAATTTTATTTTAGCTTGCTTAGTCATTCTTAAGTTTATCTACTGCTTTTTTGATTAAAGCGTCGTCAATTGCTTCCGGTTTTAATTCAACTGTTTTAACAATTGCTTTTTTAACCAGCTCAACTGCATTTTTTAAAACTAAATCATTGGCTTGCTCCTGCTGTTTTTTATAATTTGACTCTATTTCTTTTTCCAACTTCTTTTGATTTTCCTCTATTTTCTTATGTAATTCCTGTTCTAAAACCTTTGCCCGGTGCTCTGTATCGCGAATCATATTTATAGAGGTTGTTTCAGCTTCCTTTATTTTTGTCTTTCCTATAACATCTATTTCTTTCATCCTACCTCCGGCTTCTTCTGCCTTGTCTAAACCTTCTTTTATTTTTTTGTTTCTTTCCTTAAGAATTTTTATCACAGGATTGTAAACAAAAAACTTCAAGACTATTAA
>JAPLZA010000068.1 GCA_026395275.1 Candidatus Staskawiczbacteria bacterium
CATAAAAACATGGAACAATATCCCATACCACAATTTATTGAACAAGAAAGCAAAATTGCGCCCTTTTTATCATTCAGACAATTTTTCTATCTTGTAGGAGCGGGTGTATTTTGTTTTATACTATATTTCACAATTCCTAAATTTCTCTTCTACCCGCTAGCTTTTGTAATTTTTGTGGTAGCTGTAATACTCGCTTTTGGCAAAATAAGCGGGGAACCAATATTAAACGTGATTTTAGGTTCTATTGGTTTTTCAATGGGGGGCAAAGACTACACTTGGCAAAAAAAAGAATCTTTATATCCTTTTAAACCCATACAAAGAACACAAATAAAAAAAATAGACCAAGGACCCGTTTTACAGGCTCAAAAAAGCCAACTTAAAAAAACAAGGATGCAGGTGGAATTAAAAACAAAATAATTTTAATTTAAATAAAATAACTATGCCAGAGACAGCCACACAAGCATTTTTAGAAGTACAGGACATAAGAGAGGGAATTTTGCTTTTAAAAAATAATTCCATCAGAGGGATTTTGATGGTTTCGTCAATTAATTTTGCGTTAAAATCAGAAGAGGAACAAACGGCCATAATTTATGCTTTCCAAACTTTCTTAAACTCCCTAGATTTTTTCTGCCAAATTGTCATTCAATCAAGGAATATAAATATAACTCCATATTTAGATAGCTTGAAAGATTTAGAAGAAAAACAAACCAATGAATTATTAAAAAGACAAACAACGTCGTATCGGGAATTTATAAAAGGCATGGTCGTAGAAGACACAGTTATGACAAGAAATTTTTATGTTGTTGTACCATATAGCTTAATGGAAATTTTAGGTTTAAAAGGCGCAGGAAAACAGTTTGGGTCTTCATCTGGCGGACATGGCCAAACCATGAAAGACGAGGAGTTTGAAAGGTGCAAAACTCAGCTATGGCAAAGAATGGAGTATGTATCCATGGGCCTTAGAAGATGTGGAGTAGAAGCTGTACCTCTGACAACGCCTGAACTTATCGAACTTTTCTGGTCTATACATCACCCCGATCAGGCCGAAGTTGGATATTATCCGGAAATTCTACCGGAATTATTAAAATAATTTTTATAAAATAAAAAAATGGCTTCTTTTTTAGACAAACTTTTGGGGAAAAAACAAGAAAGCTCGCTGGGAGATTTTGGAGAAAAACTTTTCCAGGAAGAAAAATTTGATGTTAGAGATATTATCGCCCCTCCGTATATTGGTATAACTCAAGACCATATAAAACTAGGGGAGAGGTTGGCTAAATCTTTCTTTGTTTTTGCTTATCCAAGATATTTAAATACCGGTTGGTTTTCACCTGTCATTGATTTAAATACTCCCATGGATGTTTCGTTTTTTATACATCCTGTAAGTAGCGAAGTAATTTTAAAAACATTAAGAAAAAAAATTACAGAGGTCTCTTCTGAAATTTTAGAAAGAGAAGACAAGGGATTAATCAGGGACCCTGCTTTAGATATTGCATATAAAGATATTGAAACCCTTAGGGATAATTTGATGACTGCCCAAGAAAAGATGTTCCGGTTTGGGCTTTATATCACAATTTACGAAGCCACTGAAAAAGAATTAAAAGATACAGAACTTACATTAAGATCTATTTTTGAATCCAGATTAATTTATATAAAGCCGGCTTTATTTAAACAAAAAGAAGGTTTTATTTCCTGCAATCCCTATGGTATGGATTTAATAGGAGTCCACACCCCAATGGACACAGGCCCAATATCAACTTGTTTCCCATTTATTTCTTTTGACTTAAGCTCTAATGAAGGAATTCTGTACGGCATAAACAGACACAACAATTCTTTGGTTTTATTTGACAGATTTAGTTTAGAAAACGCCAATATGGTTGTTTTTGCAAAATCAGGTTCAGGAAAATCTTACGCTATTAAATTAGAAATTTTAAGATATTTAATGCAGGGAGTTGATGTTATTATTATTGACCCAGAAAATGAATATGAATATCTGTCTGATGCCGTGGGTGGAGCATTCTTAAAAATTTCTTTAACCTCGCCAAACCACGTAAATCCATTTGATTTGCCAATACCCGGCCCAGATGACAATCCTGAAGATATTCTCAGGTCTAACGTTATAAACTTAGTCGGACTTTTAAGAATAATGCTTGGCGGGCTAAGCCCGGAAGAAGACAGCGTACTAGATGAGGCGCTTACAGAAACTTATGCTGTAAGAGATATTACTGCCCAATCAGATCCAAAAACATGGGCCAATAATACTCCTTTAATGTCTGATTTCCAAGAAATTTTAGAAAGCATGACTGGGACTGAATCTCTGGTAAAACGTATTAAAAAATTTACCAAAGGAACTTTTTCCGATTTCTTTAACCAACAATCAAATATTTCCATGGATAAAAGTTTTGTTGTTTTTGGAATAAGAGACATGGAAGATTCCTTAAGGCCAATAGCTCTATATATAATCATGAGATATATTTGGAATATTGTCAGAACAAATTTGAAAAAAAGAATATTAGTTATTGATGAAGCGTGGTGGTTAATGCAATCAGATGACGGCGCTTCGTTTCTTTTTGGATTAGTAAAAAGAGCCAGAAAATATTGGTTGGGCGTTACAACAATCACTCAAGACGTTGCCGATTTTATGAAGTCAGACTATGGCAGAGCAATTATTACAAACTCGTCTTTACAATTTTTAATGAAGCAATCTACTGCAACAATTGATA
>JAPLZA010000096.1 GCA_026395275.1 Candidatus Staskawiczbacteria bacterium
CTCCTGGGCTGTTTATATAAAGCTTTATATCTCTTTTTGAGTCTTTAGATGCTAAATAAAGCATCTGGGCAATAACCACGTTTGCGTTCATGTCGGTTACCGGCCCAGCCAAAAAAATTATACGCTCTTCTAAAAGCCTTGAAAATATATCGTATGCGCGCTCACCGCGCTGACTTCTTTCTACAATAGTTGGTACTATTGGCATTCGTTATTTTTAATAATTTAAGTTTTTATTACCTATTTTTGTGACATTTTTTCGAGAATTATAAATATTTTCTCGTTGTTTATCACGCCTTTAGTATACTCTTTTAACTCGTTAATGTCAATTTTCTCTAATTGCTCTTTTGAATAATTTTTAATGCTTTTTGCCACCTCAGCAGCCACTTCTTCGTCAGTAACATCAACGCTTTCCTTCTTACCAAGCTCTCTTAAAACCAAAAATCCTCGCAACCTCTTTTCAGCCTCTTTTCTATAAGTATCTTTAATTTCTTTCTCGGTCTTTTTCACAGAAGCCAAATATTCCTCAAAGCTTATTTTCAAATTTTGAGTAATTTTATTCTGCAAATCTTCCATTAATCTTTGTTGCTCGTAATCAACCATGGCTTCTGGCATTTCAAACTTTGCTTTTTGTGCAATAGCATCTAAAATTTCACCTCTTACCCTTTGTTTTTCCTGCTCTGTTTTTTCCATTGTAATCCCTTCTTTCATACTTTTTTTCAAAGCAACCAGCGAATCAAAAGCTCCCAATTGTTTTGAAAATTCGTCATTAATTTCCGGCAATTCCATTTTTTGCACCGAAAGCGCTTTTATTTTAAAAACTCCTTCCTTTCCAGCTATATTTTTTTGTGGGGAATTCTCGGGAAACTTAACAGTAATTTCTTTTTCATCACCAGCTTTCATGCCAACAATTCCGTCTTCAAAACCTTTCATAAACCCGCCTTCGCCTAAAATAAACTGGTCTCTCACCGGCTTTCCGGCATTAACATCTTTATTAGAATATTCAATTTCAACAAAATCTTTCTTTTCAGCTCCGTTGTTGTGCGCTGTAAATTTTGCTCGTGTTTTCTGCAAATAATTTATAGAATCCTGAATTTCTTCTTCTGTTACTGTCACTTCTTTCCCCTTAACTGTTTTTGCAATTGATTTATAATCAGGCAACTCAACATCAGGCAAAACTGTAATTATTGCCTTAAAAATAAACGGACTTCCCTGAGCTACTTTCACAATTGAAACATCTGGCTGTCCAACCGGCTCTAATTTATTTTGTTTAATATAATCTGTATAAACGTGCCTTACAGCGTGGTCACCAGCCTCCATTAATAAAGCCTCTGGTTTTATTTTATCTTCAACCATTTTAGCCGGAGCTTTTCCAGGCCTGAAACCATCAACTTTTACGTGATGCTTCATGTGCTCTACAGCATGCGAGGCATGTTCTTTAAATTCCTCTGCTGTCAGCTCAAATGTTATTTCTATTTGACTCTTAGGTAACTTTTTTTTTTTTTTTTTCACGGTTTTGTAAGCGAGGCAATGAACTTTTTGAAAGCCCTCAGGACACGAAGTGCCTGAATAGCGCAGAAAAGTTTGTTGCCGAGCGATAAATTACTATAAATATTATTAATACTTGTCTAATTTAACACTTTCTTCCTCATAAATCAAGTACGTAAAAGCAAACTTAATCTTGCATGTTTGTTGGAAAGTTTGGCTCTTTCCCCATGCTAAGAAAAATAATAATTATTAACGATATTACTATTATTATAGTTACTATTGCTGTTGTACTCACGGGTTTTATAAAAAATTAAAATAATAAAATAATAAAATAATTATATCATAAAATTTTCTACAAATAAAAAAGCGCGCCTGCTTTGCCTCGCCGAAGTCTCAACGAAGGTGAACGGGCGTGCCTTTAAACTTCTATTTATATCTATAATTATTTCTTTATTTTTTATCTTATACCTGTATCGCAATTAATATTAACGTCTGTATATTTTCCGTCAATAACTTTTATGGTTCCATTGCTAAAACATCGCGGGAAAATTTTACTACCCTGCCCATTGCGTATGACATATTCACCTGAAGGCAAAATAATATTGAATTTTCCGCTGCTGTCGGAGTTAAATTGTTTTAAAACTTTCGCCCCATCTGCGGTTGCAACTTCCAGCGCTGTTGAATATGGTTTCGGCGCGCATTTAGGGTCTGGGGGTATTCTTTCAACCGGGCAAGTCGGCCCCAACAATACAGTTCCCGTTATTCCGCTGGTTGCTTTAACTTCCGAACATTTTGCAAACTCGCAATTTGGTCCAGTTCTACTAACAGAAGAACCATCCGAACAAAGCTTAGCTTCCATGGTACACGCTATTGGTTTTACACTGCTCGCCCCTTTATAAAAATTTTGCCAAGCAAAAACCGTGCCCGCAATAATTATAAGCGCAAGACAAACTAAAATTAAGCTTGTATTATATTTCATAAACTTATTTAACCGGGCATCCGCCGACTTTTATGTTGCCAAGGCTGTCCCAGCTACCTCCATTATACACTTTTTCAAATCCATTGGATTTTAAAATTTCCACAGCAACTGCGCTTCTGCTTCCAGAAGCGCAAACTAAAACCACAGGCACATCTTTCTGCAACCAAGTCATTGCCTCATCAATTTTATCTAACGGAACATTCAGGCAGCCCTCAATGTGCCCCTC
>JAPLZA010000105.1 GCA_026395275.1 Candidatus Staskawiczbacteria bacterium
AAGATGAGAACTCGTAGATTCCCCGCAGATTACGGGGTTGATAGGCTCCAGGTGTAAGGCCAGCAATGGCTTCAGCCGGGGAGTACTAATAAATCATTTTATCCTTCGATATACTTAGCATTTGAGTATATCACTAGACCTTATTGGTCTAGATTCACAAGCGTAAGTTTGAGTGTTCCTCGTTTCACCACGAGAGCATTAATAGATACAGATTTTATTTATCTTTATTTTGTAGAGAAAAATAAGCCGGCCCCGCTCGGCGGGGTCCCGCTGTGGCGGGAATTGAATATTCCGGTGACGATTATACTGATGTTGTCCCACCTGATCCCATTTCGAACTCAGAAGTGAAATACATCAAGGCCGATGGTAGTGCTTTGCGCGAGAGTAGGTAATCGTCACCAGAGTATTTAATACAAAACTCCCTGAAAGGGGATTTTTTGTTGCATTATTTTTATTATGTGTTAATGTGAAGCCAGCAACTTTACAAGAAAGCGAGGTTTAAAATGCCTAAAGAGAACATCGATAGCGTTCCTGCAATAGTATCACTCAATCAGTTTGCTGAGAAACTACCGCCAGAGCACCGCGAAAAGCTGTATAGTATTGTTCATGATTTTCTAGCCATTGGGGGGAGTTTCGGAGTATTCGCTGGTCTGGCGGGTGCTGTGGGCACGACCTCTGAAGGGGATCAACAAAGAGAATGGATGGCCTACTTAGCGAAGAAAGCCGACGAAAGCAGATCGACCCCAGTCGCAACATAAGATTTTTTGAGGAGTAGTAATTTTACAAGAAAGGAATGAAAATGAGCAAGCGTGATTATGCGCGGGTGGTCGAACTTCTTTGCGAGCTCGCTAGCCTTGCAGCCAAAGAAGGCGATTTCAGGTTGGTTACTGAATATCTCGATCGAGCTAAAGTCGCTGTTAAGACGATGCAGGATACGCCCGGTAGTTTGTAAACCATTCATATGGAAAAGCGCTCGACCAAAAGGTACGGCGCATTTTTTTTGCATAAATTTGCAAAAGAAAACTTACTGGGGTAAAATAACGTATTAAATAAATATGAAAAGCGCGCGGAATTTTTCTATAAACAAAAAGAGCAACAACTGGTTAAAAATTTTAATCGGCGCAGTTGTTCTTTTATTTTTAATTTTTATTTTAAATATTTTTGTTTTACCGGTCAGAAATTTTTTTTATGCTGTATCATCGCCAATTCAAAAAACTTTTTGGACCGCCGGAGAGTCGTCTTCATTATTTTTCAGCTCTTTACTTAATGCGAACTCTTTATCAAAAGACAACGAAAAATTAAAGCAGGAAAATCAAAAACTTTTATCACAAGTTGCTTTTTTACATTCAATTGAACAGGGGAATCAAGCTCAAAGCGACCTTTCGTTATCTTGCCAAAATAGTGGATTTAAGTTTGTTATGGCAGGAATCATAGGTTTAGATGACCAGGATATTTTATCTATAAATAAGGGCTCAGCTGCCGGAATTTCCGAGGGAATGCCGGTGATTAACCAGCAAAACGTGCTTTTTGGAAAAGTTTTCAAAGTTTATAAAAACTTTTCTAAAATAATGCTTATTTCTAATAAAAATAGTGTTGTAAATGTAAAAATCCAGCAAGCCGATGCAACAAAAACAGAAATAGATGGAGTGGTTAAGGGTAGCGGGGGATTAAATGCTTATTTAGACTTAATTCCTATTAGCAGTGATATAAACCCGGAAGATATTTTAGTAACTTCATCAATAGAAAAATCTTTTCCAAAAGATTTGCTTGTAGGGAAAATTGTTCAGAAACAGAAAAATGACCAGAAGCCATTCCAGCAGGCGCAAATAAATTTGTTTTTTAATGTTAAATCTGTTGATAATTTATTTGTTATCACAAATTACAAAAAGGCCAATTAAATTTAAAAACAGATGTTCAAGAAAGTATTGCTAATAATTATTCTCTTTTATATTTTTGCATTGCTGCAAAGCAGTTTTTTTACCAATTTTAGCTTGTTTGGGGCTATTCCTAACTTAATTTTTATATTTTTCTTTTTACTGGTTTTTTTTATTAAAAAAGAAAATAATTATCAGCTTTTTATTTTAGCCTTAATGGCCGGATTACTTTTAGACATTCTTTCTTATTCATATCTGGGAATGTCAATTGTACTGCTTGTGGTCATTGGGTTTTTACTAAAAAAAGTGCAATCATCATTAAGAAATAGGGGAGATGATAAATACCCATTTGCTTATTTTCTACCGCTTTTTGCTATTTTTTTTGTAATTTATAATCTGTGTTTTGGCCTTTATTTATACTTTGTTGGTTTAACTGCAGTACCTGCGTCTTTCGGGTTAGAAGGCATATTTTCTTTAATTTATAATCTCATTATTGCTTCAGGATTTTTTTACATATATAAAAGATGGCTAAAATTTACAAAGTAAAATATTCTCATACAGACATAGAGCCTCATGAGGTTTTTTTAGATAAACTTGCTCACTATAAGGAAGAGGAGCTTGGTTTGTCTGAAAAAAAGTTTGAGGTGCCGTTGAAAGAAAGAATGTCGTATATTTTACTTGGTATTTTTTTTGTGTTGGCTGTAATATTATTTTCCCGAATTTTTTATTTTCAATATTCAGAAGGAAAAAAACTATACACTGAAGCCGAAAACAACAAGGGAAGCGTTAATTTGATTGTGCCTACAAGGGGCATAATATATGACAAGAACATGACCAAACTGGTGCTGAATTCGCCGGCTTACGATTTAATTTGTGACAGAGCCAGGTTTTCGTTTTCGTCAGATGAGATTTCCAAAGAAATTCAGAATATTGCCGATGTGGTTGGTTTAAAGTCCATAGACATAGCCGATAAAATACAAAATACAAACTCTTCAGATGTATTAGTTGTAGATAGCATAAGCCACGAAAAGCTTTTGCTATTAGAAGCTAAAATAAATAATTTTCAGGGATGTAGAATCCAGCAAAATACTGCCAGAGATTATGTTTATGGTTCTGTTTTTTCTCAGGTTTTAGGATATACAGCCAGAATAAATAGAGACGAATATTCAACTAGTAAGGGATATGCAATAAATGATTATATAGGTAAAACCGGATTGGAAAAGTACTATGAGACATATTTAAGAGGCGAAACCGGGCAAGCGAAGGCTGTGAAATCAGCTACTGGTTCAAAACCTGATAATCAAATAATTTTACAGCCAAAGCCGGGAGACAATTTGGTTTTGAACATAGACGCGGATTTGCAAAAGCAGGTTTATACAGCCTTAGAAAAAAGTATTAAAAATGTAGGAGCTAAAAAAGGTGCGGCGGTTGCAATGGATCCAAGAACCGGAGCGGTTTTAGCATTGGTTTCTTACCCTTCTTACGACGACAATTCTTTTTCTGGTGGAATTTCCCAAGAAGATTACGACAAAATAGTAAATGATTCTTCAAAACCACTTTTTAACAGAGCAATTGCTGCAAAATATCCAACTGGTTCTACAATTAAACCATTTGAAGCTTCAGCCGCCCTGCAGGAAAAAACAATTTCTCCAACAAAATTAATTAACGACCCGGGATATATTTTAGTAAAATCTCAATATGACCCAACAGTTGTTTACAGATACGGCGGAGTTACGCCTCACGGTTTAGTTGATATGAGAAAAGCCATTGCCGTTTCATCAAACATTTATTTTTATACTCTTGGTGGCGGGTACGAAGACCAAAAAGGACTGGGGCCAACAAGAATTAAAAAATATCTTTCACTTTTTGGCTGGGACCAAAAAACCGGCATTGATTTGCCGGGAGAATTCTCCGGATTTATTCCCGACCCAACATGGAAAAAAGCTACAAAGGGCCAATCTTGGTGGGCTGGAGATACTTCTAACTTGGCAATTGGTCAGTCAGATTTGCAAACAACTCCTTTACAGGTGGCAAGCGCTTATTGCGCAATT
>JAPLZA010000116.1 GCA_026395275.1 Candidatus Staskawiczbacteria bacterium
CCAATTGACCAAGCAATTAAAAAAACAACATTTAAAAATTCTAAAATATTGTTGAAAGAAGCCAACGATTTTGTCTTAAAATCTGGAATATAAATATATATTATATTTGGCGCTTCGGCGCCTTTTTATTTACTTAAAGACAAAAATATGATAATAAGAAGGCGCAAGACCGCTCGTTGAAAATTGATTTAACAACAGCAAAATTTCTAGGAAAGGAGATGATTCTATGTGCGCTATTTTAGGGATAGTTAGTCACGGCAGAAATGTGATGGATGACGCCATTACCCTGTCAGCGGCTCAAAATCATAGAGGAGAGCAGGCATGTGGTTGTATTTTTGCCGATGCTGGACAGGTAAAGGAACCATTTTATGGGCTAGGAAAAGTGCCTGAGGTTTTTGGAGAACGTGACCGTGTGGAATGGTCTAAGCTGGGCGGGTCGGTTGGCATCACTCATTGTTTGTATTCTACAGTTGGGTCTGGCGATGGCGAACAACCAATGACGCGCCAGCCCATTAAGTTTGTTTTTAATAAGAAAGTCGGGGCACTTTCTCACAATGGTAACTTAATTAGACTTAATGAACTAAGGGAAAAGGCAAGAGAGGCTGGTTATGGTTTTAAATCTCCAGACTCTGATAGTGAAGTGATAGCCGCCATTCTCTCTACTTCAAAATGTGAAACTTTTCTCGAAGCTCTTTTAGAAGTATTAAAGAAGATCGAGGGTAAAGGATCTTTTTCTTTGGTAATTATGTATGAAGGCAAACTTTATGGTATACGAGACCAAAATGGAAATAGGCCTTTGTGTATTATAAAAAAGAATGGAAAAAACGGAGATAACGATAGTTATATTTTTGCTTCAGAGACTTGCGTTTTCACAACGCTTGAGGCTACAAGGGTTATCCGCCTTGTAGAACCAGGCGAGTTGGTTGTGTTGGGAAGCAACGGAATAGAAAGGTCCATGCAGTGGACCAAGAATGTTAAACCCGCGTTTTGTGTAAACGAATTTGTTTATTTTGCGCACCCTGCTTCAAGGCTTTGTGGTAATTGTAGCGTGTATCAGTTTAGGCTTTGTGCCGGAAGAATGTTGGCTAAAAATCATCCGGTTGAAGCGGATGTTATAGTGGCAGTTCCCGATTCTGGGAGAGGTGTTGCGGATGGTATAGCTCAACAATCGGGAATAGTTAACCTTCAAGGTCTTATAAAAAATTCCAATGCAGGCCGCACCTTCATGATGCAACGGCACATTGATCGTGCTGCTCGTCAGCGCATGAAGTTGCAAGCTGTTTCAGACATTATGGCTGGTAAGAATGTGCGTCTGGGCGAGGATTCTATTTTTCGGTCGTCAGTTAGTAAAATGGCCGTGAAGCTTTGCAGGGAGCATGGAAGAGCTCGTAGTGTTGGAGTTGGAGTTGGTTCCCCTCCGGTTCGTTGGGGATGTCATTTGGGAATTGATGTTCCCACACAAAAAGAGCTTGTGGCTACTGGCAGAACGATAGACGAGATAAGGCAAGAAATAAATGCCGACTCATTGGAATATCTTACAATTGAAGAGCTTCGGGAAGTTTTGAATGAGCTCGGGTTTAATCCAGATCATTTTTGTATGGGGTGTTATACTGGAGAATATCCAGTGTCTCCTCTATAATTTTGAAGAAAACAAAACCGCACTCTTGCGAGCGCGGTTCTTTTTTACCTTTTTATTTTTTTACTTCTTCTACAATCTTTATAAATATTTCTGGATGCTTGTTGGCTAATTCTGATAAAATTTTTCTATCAACTTCTATTTTATTTTTCTTTAAGCCTTCAATTAATCTGCTGTATGTAATTCCATTTTGGCGGGCCAATGCATTTATTTGTAAATTCCACAAAGCTCTAAAAGTTCTCTTTTTATTTTTCCTGTCTCTGTATGCATAAGTCCACGCATGTCTTAATGCGTCTTTTGCTGCTTTAAACTTTGATTTTCTTGCTTGCCTAAAACCCTTAGCATGTTTTAAAATGTTTTTTCTGTGCTTGCGGGCTTGTACCGATCTTTTTACTCTGCTCATGTTATTTAGTTAAAAATTTTTTAAGTCTGTGCGCTTCGCTTGGTGAAAGGGG
>JAPLZA010000117.1 GCA_026395275.1 Candidatus Staskawiczbacteria bacterium
CTAACAACAATTTTAACAGCAGCGCTAAAAGAAGCAATTAGAGGCTCCGAAAGGGATTTAGGCGTATTTATATGCGGAGGTAAAGGTAAGACATCCCTAAAAACCCCAGAACAAATAATAAATTGGGCCGAACGCATTGCTATGCCAGAAAAATCAGCTAATGCCTTGGTTTATAACTCAAAAATGGCTGCAAAAGTTGATAGTTCACTGGTTCAAGATGGATTTCAAATTTATCATCACAGTTTTTTCTTTTCAAAAAATGGAGCCTGGACAGTTGTTCAACAGGGAATGAACGTTAAAGAAGCATCAGCGCGCAGATACCATTGGTATTCCAAAGATTTAAAAGATTTAATTCAAGAACCGCACTCTGGAATTACCAGCGATTTAAAAATAAAAGAAGTTTTAGATATGACTGCCAACAAAAGTAAGCAAAACAGGGGATTGAGCACTGAATTAGTTTCGCAAAGCTTCAACACTTTAATGAAAGATATAACTTTGCTAAGAAAATATTATACTCCGCTGTCGCAAACTGTTTCCATGCAAAATAGAAAGGAACAGTTAACTTTATTAAATTTAGAAAACAAAGAATTTACTTGGCATCCGGTTGTAACAGAGGATTTCTCTAAATCAAAATATTTAGAAAAGATTTTGTGGCAATTGTGCGACCAAAAACCAGAGAATTATGAGAAATTATTGGCAACTCCCGGCGTTGGGCCAAAAACAATAAGGGCTTTAGCGCTTGTAGCAGAAGTAATTTACGGAGCAAAACCATCTTACCAAGACCCTGCGCGATATTCCTTTGCCCACGGGGGCAAAGATGCCACTCCATACCCGGTTGACCAGGAAACATACGACCAAACAATAGCCAAGCTAAAAAGCTTCATAAAGGCTTGACAATAATTGAATTAGTAGTAATATAATGGATATACATAATTTAGCCTAAAAACTATGCAAAATATTAAAAAAATAGGTTCTATAACATTATTAATAGCAATTTTGTGCTTTTCCTTAGGAACAGCTGTTTTAGCTTCAACTACTCCGCAAATTCAGACAGTTGCTGCCTCAAACATCCAAAATGGATCGGCAACTCTTAATGCCAACATATCAGATTTAGGAGCTTACGGAAGCGCAACTTTTTATTTCCAGTGGGGAACTGATGCTTCTTATGGAAACCAGACTACAAGCATAACTCAGGGCTATATTGGATTTTACAACCAACCAATTTCAGGGTTGGCTCCATACGCAACTTACCACTACAGGGCAGTTGCTCAAAACAGTTATGGAACAGTTTATGGCCAAGATATGACATTTGTTTCTGGCCAATCAGCCAGTTATGGCGCAGTTGTTAGTGTTCAAACAACTTATGCAACATATATTTCTAATTTTCAAGCAACCTTAAATGGCACAATTTCCGGGAATAATTCAGCAGCAACAAACTATGTTTATTTCCAGTGGGGAACAACAACCGGCTACGGCACAGAAACACCTCAGCAATCCATAGGATATGCAGCCAATTTTATGCAAAACATTGCAAATATAAACGCAGCAACCACATATCACTACAGAGCAGTTGCTCAGGGCACATACGGAACAGTTTATGGCCAAGACATGACATTCACCACATCTGGAGTCACAAACAGTTATAACAATTCTTCTCTTTCGGTTGTTAAAAGAGCTGTTAATCTTGGTTCTGGAAATTTAAATTGGTCTTCACTTGTGAGCGCAAATCCATCTGACACATTAAGTTTTTCAATAACTTTACAAGCAAACGGCCAAGACATTCACAACGTAATAGTCAGGGACGCTTTACCGGTAAACATTATTTATAAAGGAAGCTTAATGGTCAATTCAAACTCTAATTACGGCGGAGACATAATGTCGGGGCTAAACATCGGCACAATTTATGCCGGCCAATCAATAGTTATTTCTTACCAAGCGCAAATTGCTCCTGCAGGAAGTTTTTCATTTGGAGCCACAACTTTAAACAACAACGCAATAGTCACCAGCACCGAAGCAGGCACACAAACTTCCAGCGCCTCGGTATTAGTTAACAAATCATTGGTTTATGGAGCTTCAACAGTTTCTACAGGTTTAACAAATAACTTTTTAACTGATTCATTTTTCTTGCCGTTATTAATTATAATTGCAGGATTGTGGTTGTATTTTTCAGGAAACATTTATTACTTTGCCAGCTGGATAAATCCAAAAAAATAAGCTACTTAAAAAACCGGGCTTAGGCTCGGTTTTTTGTTGCCCGCCTACTGGCAGGCAGGCTTATTTATCCACACTTGACTAGTGTTTAAAAAAGGTATATAATAAGTTTTTGTACATTGAAAACATTAACAACCGAAAGGAAACTGCCAAAATGCACAGTAAGTATCAAATGTTTAAGAAATCGGCCAGGTGTGTTGCGGGACACGTGATATCCGGTGAACAAATCTACTCATTTACCGTCACAACCACGGGTCCAATAGAGGATTTCATTAGCGTGGGAGTGACGACCGGAATCCGCATCAAAATGTGCCATGGGAAACGTGAGGTTTCACTGAACGGAAACCATGACATCATAAAACGTGCGATTTTCCTCTTTTTAGGCGACATGTTCTCGGCCAAGCCCAAGGGAGTTGATCGCGAAGATGGCGTTCTTGAATA
>JAPLZA010000027.1 GCA_026395275.1 Candidatus Staskawiczbacteria bacterium
GAATCTGAGGCTGTAATAAAGGCTATGCGAGCTCACCATGGCGACGACCCGGTAGAATCACTGGAAGCTACAATTGTAACGGTTGCAGACGCAATTTCAAGCTCTAGGCCAGGTGCCAGAAAGGACACCATGGAAAACTATTTGCAGAGGTTGAAGGACTTAGAAGACATTGCCAATAAATTTGAAGGCGTTGAAAAAACATATGCTATTCAAGCTGGCAGGGAAATTAGAGTTTTCGTAAAATCTGACAGAATTGATGACTTGGGAGCTACAAAAATTGCCAAAGCAATTGCCGCAGAAATTGAAGAAGAATTAAAATATCCCGGAGAAATTAAAGTTGTGGTTATTCGCGAAAACCGCGTGATTGAATACGCTAGATAATCGCTCGGTAACAAAAAACAGCCCATCTCGGGCGGTTTTTTGATTGAGTTAGATAAAGCGAGTAATAACGAAGATAAATAGCGTGCCCAGGATGGTGAGAGACATTAGGCCATAAGAGCTTTGCTTTGAGTGGGCTTCGGGCAATATGTCTGACGCGCCAATATAAAGTAAAAATCCTGCAAAGAAGCCCAAATATAGTGTCAGAAAATAAGCGCCAAGCGTAAAAAATAAAGTTGAGGCAGCTCCCAACACCGGAGTTATAGCAACTATAAATAAAAATAACTTAGATTTCTTATCACTATTTTTATTGCTTAGCATTAAGCTTACTGTATTCATGCCATCGGTAAAATCGTGAGAAATGACAGCAATAGCAACTAATATTCCTATTGCTGGCGAAACTTGAAATCCAAGCCCTATGCCAACTCCGTCTAAAAAACTGTGCCCGGCTAAAGCTAAAGCAGAGGCAACTCCTATGTGTGGATGTTTATGGTGTAAAAAACATTCTTGGTCGTGGCAGTGCTGTATCAAAATACTTTTTTCTAATATGTGGAAAATTAAAAAACCCAAAACCAAGGCTAGCATAATTTCAACAGAATTGAAGTTGTGAATTTTGACTTGCTGTATTATTTCCGGGAAAATATCAAAGGCAACAACTCCAAGCAAAACACCGGCGGCAAAAGCCATAATGTAGTGGAGCTTTTCTTTATATTTAATAGCAAAAAATCCGCCCAAGAGAGTGGAGATAAACGTTGCTATTGAGAGTAAAATTATTTCTATCATATTATATCATTATATCAAATTAATCTTCAACCAGCGAATCTATAACTTTTTTAATTACTTGGGCGTCTTTGGCACTTATATCCTTAGAAATTAAAATTTCGGCGTTACCACGGCCCAAAGAAAGGCTTATCTTATGAAAGTTCTCCACAGGACTGTTGATAGAGTTAGATAAGATTATCTTTTTTTTATCTGTTTTATCTTTCTTAATTAATAGGGGTTCAGAATTCCTGGTTTTTGCAACCCAACTTTGCATTTTACTGGGTTCTGCGCCGTATTTTTTATAGTCTTTTATAACCTTAAGTAGCCTAGCCTTGTAGCTGTTTAAAGAAACAATGCTTTTATTCTTGTTGGCTATCACCAAACTTCTAAAAATCTCTCCTATACTGTCTTCTACCATGTTTATAGATTTTAACTCTTCTGAGTTCAGTTCTTTCTGAAAAATTTTTAGAGCAGACTTTAAATTATTTGCCGTATTGTCCGGGTATTTTCTGTTGGCCCTGGCAAAGTCTATAAAGTCGTATAAGTTTGTAAATTTATCTGTCATATATTTTTGTTTATCTTTATTTATCTTATTTTATCACAAAAAAGATAGAAATCAATATAAAAAAATAACCAACAAAAGTTGGTCATTTTTTTATGTGAGCAGGTAAGGGGAGTCGAACCCCTCTCATTAGCTTGGAAAGCTAAGGTAATACCGA
>JAPLZA010000018.1 GCA_026395275.1 Candidatus Staskawiczbacteria bacterium
CACTTGGGAGGTTTATTTTAGACGGAATTCCACCGGCTCCAAGAGGCTTACCTCAAATTGAAGTTTCTTTTGACATTGATGCCAACGGAATTTTAAATGTTTCCGCAAAAGCTAAAGCAACAGGCAAAACTCAATCAATCAAAATTGAAGGTTCATCGGGAATTTCAAAAGAAGAAGTTGAAAGAATGAAAAAAGATGCAGAAATTCATGCTTCCGATGACAAAAAGAAACAAGAAACAATTGAAATTAAAAATACCGCCGACGCATTAGTTTATACCTGTGAGAAAACATTGAAAGACGCGGGAGACAAAATAAAGGCAGAAGATAAAAAACAAGTTGAGGATAAAGTAAGTGCCTTGAAAACTGCGCAAAAGAGTGATAATATAGAAGAAATTAAATTAAAGACAAAAGAGTTATCAGAATTTATACAGAAAATAGGCGCAGAATTGTATAAAAACCAGCCAAAACCAGAAGATAAACCCAAAGAAGGAGATTCAAATAACGCCGAAGAAGGAAAATTTAAAGAGAAAAAATAATGGACTATTACGAAGTTCTTGGGGTGACAAAAAGCGCATCTCAGGAAGAAATAAAAAAAGCATTTCATAAACTGGCGCACAAACACCACCCAGATAAGGGCGGAGACGAAAAGAAATTCAAAGAAATAAATGAAGCGTATCAGGTGCTTTCTGATAAACAAAAAAGAGCTCAATATGACCAATATGGCAGAGTTTTTGAAAGTGGACAACCGGGTGGAGATGGATCTGGGTTTAATTGGGCTTGGGGCAATAGGCCTGGCGGGGATGTTGAATTTGATATGGGAGATTTGGGAGATGTTTTTGAACAATTTTTTGGCGGAGGATTTGATGGTGGCAGAAGAGCCACAAAAAAAGATGCCAGAAAAGGAAAAGATATACAGGTTGACATTGAAATAAATTTAGAAAGAACTTTAAAAGAATCTGTTGAAAAAGTAGAATTGGCAAAACAAGTCACATGCCACAGGTGCAGTGGAGCAGGGGCAGAGCCGGGCAGTAAAATAAAAGAATGTTTTTCTTGCAGGGGCACAGGACAAGTTCAGCAGGTTAAAAAAACAGTTTTTGGATCTTATACAAATTTGGCAACTTGCCCGGAATGCAAAGGCGAGGGAACAATTCCAGAAAAGCCATGCAATGTTTGTAAAGGCGAAGGCAGAACAAAAGGTACAGAAACAATTGAAATACATATTCCAGCTGGAATTGATACAAACCAAGTGATAAGAATTGACGGCAAAGGAGAAGCAGGCAGAAAACAAGCAAAAGCTGGAAATCTTTTTGCCAGAATATTTATTAAACAACATCCTGTTTTTGAAAGAAGGGGAGACGACTTATTCACTCAAAAAGAAGTTAATTTTTCACAGGCAGCTTTGGGTGACGAAATTGAAATGAAAACTTTAGAAGGTACAAATATTTTGTTGGAAATTCCAGAAGGAACTGAATCGGGAAAAGTTTTAAGAATTTCAGGAAAAGGAATACCGCACTTTGCTGGTCCCTCTTGGGGAAACCCAGGTAAAGGAAATTTATATATCGAATTAAAAGTGAAAACACCAAAAAGATTATCCAGAAAGCAAAAAGAAATATTTGAAAAATTGAAAGAAGAAGGGATTTAGTATTATACTAAATCCATTACGTCCTCGTAGCTCAATGGTAGAGCAGTAGCCTTTTAAGCTATTGGTTCCGGGTTCGAGTCCCGGCGAGGACACCAACATAAAAATGCCCCAAAAAATGGGCATTTTTGCTTGAAAAAATTACACCATCTTGCTATTGACTTTTCTGTTTAAAGTGATAGAATGAGAGCTATGTATATGAAAACAACAAATAAATTAGCTATTTTAAGCATCTTTTTGGCGATGTTTGTTTTTGCGTTTGTAATACCTAATATTGCTCAAGCTCAGTACTCTGCTTGCACATACCACTCATATCAAAGATGTAATGGCAGTTATTTATACTGGTACGACTCCTGCGGAACCCAGCAAGACGTAGCGCAATATTGCCAAAGCGGGTGCTACAACAATTCCTGCCAAAATAATTATAACAACAATAATAATTACAATAATTATAACAACCATA
>JAPLZA010000113.1 GCA_026395275.1 Candidatus Staskawiczbacteria bacterium
ATGAAAGGTGTTGATTTTGGATTTTTGTATAACGAATTTAAAGATCAGAAATTTGATTCCAAGAAATTGGAAAAAGACATAACCGAATTAATGCAAGACGAAGATGTGACAAAAAAGTCCGGTATCTATGAGTATGTTTTGACTAAAAATGAAAAATACTTAAATATCCGTGCTTTTAGCGATAAACAGAAAAGGGAAGCATACGAAAGGCAGAAAGGGAAATGCGTAAAATGCAAGAAACATTTTGAAATAGAAGAAATGGAAGCGGACCATGCAACACCTTGGCATGAGGGCGGGAAAACTATCGCTAAAAATTGCCAGATGTTATGCAAAGAAGATAATCGAAGAAAATCTGGAATATGATAATTGATACGCATAGCCATATTAGTTTTAAGGCATACGACAAGGATAGAGAGGAAGTGATAAGACGCACTCAGAAAGAGGGCGTTGTTTGCATTGATGTCGGCACAAAATATGAAACTTCAAAATTGGTTGTTGAGTTAGCTGAAAAAAATGAGGGAATTTATGCAGCAATTGGAATGCACCCCATTCATATAAAGACAGATTTGTTGAAAATGAAGATTGATTTAATGGAGGAACCCGACAAAAGCCCCGAGGGGCATTTAGACGGGCCCGCCATAATGCCCGTTTCGCGGGCTTTAGGCGGGGAGGATTATGATGCGGGAAAATACCGTGAGTTGGCGAAATCAAAAAAAGTTGTGGCAATTGGTGAGGTTGGTTTAGATTATTATTACAGGCCAAAAGGAAATACAAAATTAGGAAAATTTAAAGAAATTCAAAAAAAAGTTTTTATTGAGCAATTAGATTTAGCAAAAGAATTAGATTTGCCAGTTATAATTAGAAAAAAGTTTTTGTTGAACAATTAGATTTAGCAAAAGAATTAGATTTGCCCGTTATAATTCACTGCCGAATGGCGCACACAGATGTTTTGGAAATTTTGCAGGGCAGAAATTTAAGAGGTGTAATTCATTGTTTCACCGGGAATTGGGAGGAGGCTCAAAAATATATGGATTTAGGATTTTATTTAGGAATTAATGGAATAATTTTTAAATTTGATATTGATGAAGTTATAAAAAAAGCTCCACTGGAGAAATTATTAATTGAAACAGATTGTCCTTATTTAACTCCTCCGCAGGCCGGTCCAAAAGAAACTAAAAATGAACCGATTTTTGTAAAATACGTTGCTGAAAAAATAGCTGAGCTCAAAGGAATTGGTTTTGACGAAGTTGCTTCTGCAACAACCCAAAACGCTAAAAAATTATTTGGGATATAAGGGCCTATGCAAAAAAAAGAAGGTGTTCGGGTGAACACCTTTTGCGTTAGAAACACTGCGTTTCTTAATCTATGACTTCTCCGGGGCACGCTCCGGGATGGCCGGATGGTTCTTCAACAACAATTGTTGGAACCATTACTTCCGGGTTTTCTCCTGGGTAATACTGCTTGAGTGCAGTTTCGATGTCGTCGTCGGTTGCCACAACTCCTTCAACGTTTGACTTGAGGACATATCGCAGACTGTCGAGGGTGTCCACGTCCATGGGATTGCTAAGAGCAACCTTTATACAAGTTTCATCCATTGCCACGGGAATAATCCTGTAGCGCCGTGCAACATGGGGCGGAACTGTTTTTATTACGTTGGCTGATATGATGCCACAGGCAGTCAAGTCGATCGTTTCCATGCCGAAATTACCAGCCAAAGCCTCGGCGATTTTTTTCTTGGTGATGACTCCGGTGTTGATTAGTGTCTTCAGCAGGCTATCGCCACTGTAGGGAGAAGCTAATGCTTTTTTGGCGTTTTCAATTTGGTCACTCGACACCATGCTTAAGTCAGCGAGTATTTGCAGTATGTAGTCGCCTGTTCCGCCTCCAAACGCGTTTGTTGGTGGCTTAAGGGCGTTTGGCGTTTCAACTTGTTGCTTCCCATTGGCATCACAGACCTGCCAGTTGTGTCCCAGCAGGTCATCTATTGTCGCCGTCCATAGGCCAGGAGGTAAAGAACAGATAATATTTTGAATTCCCGGGGTAGTTTTCAAATATTTACCCTGAGGCCAATTGTCTCGTCTTATCACTGCCGATCCATTTCCGAAACCACTCATAGCTGCTTCACAGATGTTCATGGCGTTTTCCTTTCTTCTCTGTTTTTGTTAAACGACAAGTTGCCAATCTAAACCTAACAGATCTGGCACGTCGGCCGTATATTGACTGACAGGAATATTCCTCTTGTAGACGATGAAGTTTTTTTTGGCTGAATCTAACTTCAAACATTTTGTCGGATCATCCCACGCATCGCGCCTGATGGGCACTGGAGGATTATAGGCGAGAGAGAATTTTGCTGCTTCGTGTATGTTCATGGCGTTTTCCTTTCTTTGCAAAGTCTACAAGTGGCCTCAACGAGAACTTCCGGTGCGTCCGGACTTAATTTCCCCAAGAAAAAGTCAGCTTTGTGGCCGGATGGCTCGGGCTTTCCGCTTTGTAAAATTATTATCGTGGCGCTCGAGCAAGCTTTTATTTTTTCAGCA
>JAPLZA010000028.1 GCA_026395275.1 Candidatus Staskawiczbacteria bacterium
TATAACGAATAATCACTTTTACAGTCATTTGAAATCCAGTTTGCCATTTTTAATTCTTTCTCTTCTGAAGGATTTATTGTAATGTGTCCGTAAAATGGAGGCATTATTGCGCATTCTCCCTTTTTCACTTCAACAGCAAAAGCGTCCTCAACTTGACCCTTGTTATTTCTTTTTTGTAATAAGTATATAGCTTTGCCTTCTAGCACCATATAAATTTCGGGATAAGCGCCAATATGGTAATGTCCTTTGGTTTTATTGAATTCATTTCCAAGTACTTTTGCCGGTAAAATGGTTTCGTCATATCTTAATCCATTTTTTTCTTCCAAGCCACGATACATATAATATAAATCAATGTCAGGAGAATTTTTGGCAAATTTTTTGTCAGCTAAAACTCCGCGCATTTCATTTAAATGTCTAATATCTGGAGTAAGTTTTGCTAGATCGTGTTGCATGTTTTTTTAATATTACCAAACTCTGTGCGTATCAATGTACCAATTTTGTACATTCTCAAATCTTTTCGCAGGGTCAACAATTTTTGTTGTATCAATTCCTTTTACTTTTTCAGAAACCCAATATAAATAATCGGGGTTGTACAAAAATAGGGCAGGGGTGTCGGTCATTATTATGTCTTGAAGCTTGGCGTAATCTTGGGCTTTAACCTTGTCGTCTAATGTTTCCCTGGCATCTTTGAGTAATTGGTCGGCTTTTTTATTTTGATATTCAGAAAGATTAAGTCCCGGGTCATTTATTTGAGTTGAATGCCAAAATGGATATAAGTCGGGCAAGCTTCCTAGCGCTTGGCCGTAAAGCAAAGCGTCATAGTTTCTATTTTTAATAACGTCTTTTAACTCTGAAAGTTCAACTGTTTTTATTTGCACGGTTACGCCAACTTTTTGCCAGTAATCTTTTAAAAGATTGGCTGTCATAACTAATTGGGGCTGATTTATTGTTGTTAAAGTAAATTGCAGGGGCACAGAAGTGTTTTGCGGAGCTAAACATCTTGCATTAAGCTCTTTTCTGGTGCCGGGGCCAGTTTCGCCCGTGCTTGCCGTGCTTGGCAAGTATTTTTTCTGAAAAGCAGTTACCGCGTCGCCTGTACCTTTGCCATATTTACCACTGGTTTCTCCTTCTAAAAGAGTTTTAAAATCGTTATCTAACCTTGCCAAACATCCCTGAAGCTCGGTTACTTCATTTCCGCTAGAACCAATTTTTAAATAGCTTTTGAACTGGAACGCCGGTGTTTTATTATTTATTTTTGATCTCGGCCCGCCGGCAGTTGTATTTTTATACCCGGATTTGTCTAAAAGTTTATTTGCCGCATCTGTTTTGAAATCATAACTTACCGTAGGTAAAGAATAGCCAAAATAGTCGGGTAAAATAGGGGAATTAACAGCGGAAATTTTTTCTTTAAACTGGTCGGTTATTTTTTTTAATAATTCTTTTTTATCAACTGAATAATTAAGCGCTTGTGTTATGTTTGTGTCAGAAAGTATTTTTGAATTTTGACTATTGAAAAATACGGCAAAATATCTTGGCAAAGAGAATGAATGAACATCAAACTTTTCGCTAGTGGTCCAGCCCTGCTTTATTTGTTTTTCTAACAAAGCCTCGTTATCATCTATTGATGACAATGAAAACCCATCTATAATTTTTTGATTCGCGGTACTAATTAAATCTTCTTTATTACTGAAAAATTTAAAATATATTTTAGATATATATGGAAGTTTGCCGTAATATTTATGATTTGTTGTTAAGGTCAGGCTGTTTATAAAACTGTTGTTATTTTCTTGCAAATCAGAGAGAGTATATGGGCCCGAGCCAATTGGTTGCAAATTATATGGAGACAATGCAAAGCTTTCAGCTAAAACATTTTTCCAAATATGCTGTGGGATTATTTTAACGGTGCAGTTTTCTAAAAAAGAATTGTATGGAGAGGTAAGGCTAAGAGTAAAAGATTTATCAGATATTTTTTTTACATCCACGTTCAACCAGTTTGCTCTTAAAGGGCTTTTATAATCTGAATTTTGTATTGTTTTTATTGTGTAAACAACATCGTCGGCTGTTAAGGGCATTCCATCTTGCCAAAACAGCTTATCTTTCAATTGGAATGTATATGTTTTTCCGTCGTCTGATAATTGGTAGCTTTTTACTAAATCATTTATTATTTTACCGTCTTTGTCATAGGTCATTATTCCCGAGTAGATTAAATCTATCAAAGTCCTGTCGGCATCGTTGGTTTCTCCATAAATGGGGTTTATAAATCTTGGCTGGCCCACAACTCCTTCTGTGTATATTCCGCTGTAGGCAGGGGCTATTTTTGTGTGGTCTATATAAAAATTAGTTGCAAGGTATATTGCAGAAATAAAAGACAGAATAACAAAAACTAAAAAAATTCTTTTTTCAATTTTTGTTAATGTTTTGAAAAATTGTTTCCACTGAGAAGAACTAGGAAACTTTGCCATTTATTAGGTGTGCCTTAATTTAGGGCAACAATATATTTAATACGCCCAAAACAATAAAAATGGTTGCTACCGCAATTGTGGCGTAGTATATTTTCTTTTGTGCTCCGCGCTTGGTTGAGTAAACTTCGCCTCCGCCTCCAAAGCTCGAGCCCAAAGCAGCGCCTCTTTGCTGTATTGCAATAAGTATGATTAAAATCACAGAAACTGCTAATTGTGTGTAGTATAAAATTGTATTCATCTTTTTTTATTTTATTTATTATGTTTAGTTGAGAAAAACCAAAGGATGATATTTATGCCCCAAATAATTAAGGTTGTATATACCAGTGGCAAAAATAGGGGAACGTACAACTCGTCAAACATCTTGTCTAAAATCCATATTAAGCCCATGTCTATCACTATTGTGAAAAGTCCAAGAGTAATTAATTCTAAGGGTAACGCTAATGCCTTAAGTAAAGGTCTTAGAAAATAATTTAATAATCCTAAAACAAATCCTAAAACCAGAATAATTTGCCACTGAGTTGTTAAAGGAAAACTAAAAAAATTAGACGTTGGATACGCCCTTATAATAATTCCGGGCACATACAATGACGACAACCACAATCCTAGTGCGGCAGCGATAATCTGAGAGAGTAATCTCTTCATCTTTGTGTATTATATCAGATTTTCTTCGCAAATGCAACAATTACTTTAACAAAGACTTTTTGCGAAGTTTTTTGTGGTAAGCAATGGCAAATCTGTGGGCTTCGTCATCAAGACTTATAATAAGGTTGTAAATTTCACGGGGCAAAGATTTAAGCGGAATAAAGTCCGGTCTGCCCTCAACATATAAATCTTTATTTTTTTTTGCGATTGAAATTACTTTTATGTCAGCGCCGAATTCATTTTTAACTTTTATTGCCACGTTTAATTGGGCAATTCCTCCGTCAATTAAAATTACTTCCGGGTATTTCCATTCTTTGTGTAAAAATCTTCTCTGCAAAGTTTCTTTCAGCATTGCAATGTCGTTTGGCTCGTTTTCCTTTTTTATCTTGAATTTTTTGTATTGGCTTTTGTCAGCAACGCTATCTACAAAAACAACCATAGAGCCGGTTGCTTGTTTTCCCTGTATATTTGAAACATCATAGCATTCGATTCTTAATACTTCTTTGTTCAAATTAAGCAACCCGCTCAATATTTTTTGAGTTTTTTGCCAGTCTGAAGCATTTTGGTTTTTGGTGGGCTCTATAACTCCTGCATGCGA
>JAPLZA010000048.1 GCA_026395275.1 Candidatus Staskawiczbacteria bacterium
CGGCTTTATTAATCCCAAACCTTCTCCAGCACGAGTGGCAGTGTCTTTCATTCTAGCGCCAAGCTTGCCCATGCCTGTTTTGTCTGCAAGTAATTTTGAACCGGCACCAACAGCTCCCATGGCAAGGCCTGCTGCTCCACCTGCTAATCCTGTGATTGCGCTACCAGCCATTGATGCTAAACCGTTGTCTTTGGCAGTCCATCTAAACCCGAGAAAAAGAAAAACTAACACTATGGTTACAGAAGTAAATAAAGATATTAAATTTCCGTGTTTATCACCCGGAGCTCCTAAATTGATAGCTGCTAACAACGGAGTTACTAAATAAAGCACAAATGAACCAAATATGCCGACGAAAGACCATTTTATTAAATTATGCCACCATTTTGACCTTATTTCTTTTGCTGATTGAATAGGAAAAATCCAACAGACAAAAGCTATTGGAGACAAAATATATAGTATTATTAAGGCAGCATATCTTGCGATTAGTAAAATTCCCAAATAAAGAAAAGTAAATGCCATGCCCAAATACACAAAGGCAAATAAGACGGCGCTTGCTAGGAAAGAAAAAGGCTGAGTATTGGCACTATCTTGATCAAGAATCTTTACTCCTACCATTCTCACGCTGTCTACAACATTCTGTCCCATTTGTGCATTTCCTCCATTTAAGCTGTTTGTTATTATATTTGATGCATCGATAATTAAACCGCACAATAATCCAGAAAAGTTAACTATAAGAGCAATTAATACCAACCTACCTAAAAGTTTTTTTGCCTCATATTCTCTGAGTCTTAAAGAAGTGCCCACTCCTACAATGATAAAACCTAAAACAATTATCATGTTTGATAAGTCTCTTACGGTTGCCCAGGCAGGAGTAAAAGCAGGGTCTGTTGTTATTACTTTACTCATAATGGCGGATGCCACATAGTCAACTAAGTAGGCGCTATAAGTTGATATCTCATAAGAGCCCCAAAGGATGAGTCTTCCTATACCAATTGTTAGTGGTTGCCAAAGAGAAAGAGTGCCCGGTACCTTGCTACCATCAACGCCATCTACTTGAGCATCGTCTAAGCAGGCAGTTCTTTGTAAATTTTTATTATTAATGTTTGTCCACACGCCAACTACTTTGCAATTCCAGCCATTAGCAGTTGCTACGTTTCCTATTTGTGCTTTACATTGGTCTACACAGTTTGAGAATGCTGTGCCAATTATTCCCGTGACTTGTTTATTGCATGTATTTACACAATCTTGTTGCGTCTGTGCTCCACTGAAGTTATAAGCTTGGCCCGTTGTCGCTGCCGGTGTTGTAGCCGCTGGCGTAGCAGTTGCTGGAGTTTGTGCATTAGAAATTTCAGGAATACTTAAAAATATAACCGATAATAAACAAATTAAAAACGCAAAAAAGATTATTTTTCTTTGCTTTAAAATTTTTGCGAGAGAATTAAACATAATAAAAGTGTATAAATATTATTTTATTATACTCTTTTCAAAAAATACTGGCAAACAACAGTC
>JAPLZA010000057.1 GCA_026395275.1 Candidatus Staskawiczbacteria bacterium
GGCAGTCAATTAAAGCATAGTGCCTTTTTGCTGTCTCAAATTCCAAGTGAGTAATAGAAATTGTTACTCCTCTTGCTTTTTCCTCAGGAGATGCGTCAATTTGATCAACGTCTTTGTCTGAAGACTTAAAGCCGCGCAATTTTGAAACTTTCATAACTGCGGCCGACAATGTGGTTTTTCCATGATCAACGTGACCAATAGAACCAATGTTTACGTGAGGTTTAGACCTCTCAAATTTTTCTGTTGCCATTTTTTATTTTTTCCGTGCGCCATAACCTGACGCTAACGGATTTAATTTTTATTTATACTCTTTCTATATTATTATGTTTTTTTCTATAAGTCAATATCTACTTTCGCTTTCCATCAATAATCTCTTGCGCAACGTTTCCCGGCACCTGGTCATACTTGTTAAACTCCATAGTAAATGATGCCCTACCCTCTGTAAGTGACCTTAAAGATGTTGCATATCCAAATGTTTCTGATAACGGCACAAAAGCATCAACTACTTTCATTCCAACTCTCTCTGAAGTTTCTTCAATTTTTCCTCTTCTTGAACTTACGTCAGAAATAACTTGCCCAAAGAAATCTTCCGGTGTTACAATTTCAATTTTCATAATTGGCTCTAGTATAACTGGTCTTGCTGCTTTAGCTGCTTTTTGGAAAGCCATTGAACCGGCAATTTTGAAAGCAAATTCAGACGAGTCAACTTCGTGGAAAGATCCGTCGTACAAGGTGACTTCAACGTCAACCATTGGATATCCGGCAACAACTCCCTTGTCCATGGCCTCGGTAACTCCCTTTTCAACCGGTTTAATAAATTCTTTTGGAATTGAACCTCCTTTAATTTCATCAACGAATTCAAAGCCTTGTCCCCTTTCTCTTGGTTTAATGCTAAGCAGAACGTGACCATATTGTCCCTTTCCTCCGGACTGCCTGGCATATTTTTCTTCGCCCTTAGCTTCTGCTGTAATTGTTTCTTTATAAGCAACCTGAGGTTTTCCATAATTAGCTTCAACATGGAATTCTCTCTTTAACCTGTCTGCAATAATATCTAAGTGAAGCTCGCCCATTCCGGAAATAATTGTTTCTCCTGTTTCTTGATCTTCTTTAATTCTGAAAGTTGGATCTTCTTCAGTCAACTTTCTAATAGACATAATAAGTTTTTCCTGATCAACTTTTGTCTTCGGCTCAACTCTGATTCCAATAACTGGCTCTGGAAATACAATTTTTTCTAAAATAACCGGAGATTCTTTAGCACATAAAGTGTGTCCGGTGCTGGTTCCTTTTAAACCAACAGTTGCTCCAATTTCTCCGGCATAAATAACGTCTAATTCTTGTCTTTCATCGGCATGCATTCTTAAAATTCTGGAAATTCTTTCTTGTTCTCCTGTATTTGCGTTCAAAACATACGAACCTTTGTTTAAAACTCCTGAATAAACTCTAAAATAAGTTAAAGTTCCCACAAATGGATCTGTTGCAATTTTAAAAACTAAAGCTGCAAAAGGTTCTGTGTCTGATGCTTTTTTTTCTATGGTAGCTCCTGTTTTAGGGTCAATCCCCTTTTGTGGAGCTATATCTAACGGGCTTGGTAAATATTCTACAACTGCATCCAAAATCATCTGCGCACCTTTATTTTTTAAAGCGCTTCCACAAAAAACCGGAACTAATTTGTAAGTTAAAACTGATTTTCTTAAAACGTCTTTAATTTCTGCAGGTGTTATTTCTTTTCCTTCCAAAAACTTTTCGGTTAAAGTGTTGTCTTCTCCGGCAACTCTTTCAATCATTTTTTTGTGCCAGGTTTCGGCTTCTTCTTTCCATTCTGCCGGAATTTCTTTTTCAACAACTGTAATTCCCTTATCTCCTTCAAAATACAAAGCTTTCATTTTTATCAAATCAACAACTCCAGATAATTTTTCTTCCAATCCCATTGGAATTGCAACTGCAACTGCGTTTGGGGTTAATTTATTTAAAATTGATTGAAAACTCTTCTCAAAAGAAGCTCCCATTCTATCTAATTTATTTATAAAGCAAACTCTTGGAACATTATACTTGTCCGCTTGTCTCCAAACTGTTTCAGATTGAGGTTCCACTCCGGCAACTCCGTCAAAAACAACCACTGCTCCGTCTAAAACTCTTAAAGACCTCTGCACTTCAGCTGTAAAATCAATGTGGCCGGGGGTGTCAATAAGGTTTATTTGATGGTTTTTCCAATACATTGTTGTGGCGGCCGCCGTAATTGTAATTCCCCTTTCTCTTTCCTGCACCATCCAATCCATAACTGTATCGCCCTCGTGAACTTCTCCAATTTTGTGAGATGTACCGGTATAAAACAACAAACGCTCGGAAAAAGTTGTTTTTCCTGCGTCGATGTGAGCGATAATTCCTATATTTCTTAAAGTATCTAACGAATTTTTTCTAGACATAATTTATCTTGCAAAATGGGCGAAGGCTTTGTTTGCTTCGGCCATTCTGTGTGTATCTGCTTTCTTTTTAATTGCGTTTCCTTGGTTGGCAACGCAGTCCATTAACTCTTGAGCTAATTTTTCAGCCATTGGCTTTTTCTTGCGGCGTCCAAAATCCATTTTGTAGCCAAAGCTAATTTCCTTTCTCCCCTAACCTCCATAGGAACCTGATAAGTTGCGCCTCCAATTCTTTTTGGTTTTACTTCCAAAAGTGGCGAAGCGTTTTCAATTGCTAATTTAAAAATCTCCAAAGGTTCTTTCTTTGTTTTTTCTTTTATTATTTCAAAAGCGCCGTAAACAATTTTCTGAGCAAGTGTTTTTTTGCCTCCCTTCATAACTTTATTTATGAACTGAGCCACAACTACATCATTGTATGTTCCGTCTGGCGCTACTTTGTGTTTTTTATATGCTCTTCTCATGGGTATATATTTATATTTTGGTTAAGCGAGTCCCGCCTCGGCGGGACGAGCGATATTATGTTTTTGCTTTTTTAGATCCGTATCTGCTTCTTGATTGTTTTCTGTTTTCAATTCCAGCTGTGTCCAAAACTCCTCTGACAATGTGATATCTTACTCCTGGTAAATCTTTTAGCAAACAAAGCCTTCGCCCATTTTGCAAGATAAATTATGTCCTTCTCCCGGAATATAGGCTGTAACCTCCATACCATTTGATAATTTTACTCTGGCAACTTTTCTCAAAGCTGAGTTTGGTTTTTTTGGTGTTTGAGTAAAAACTTTTATACAAACTCCTCTTTTAAATGGAGAGTGATAATTTGACGGTCTGTTTCTCAAAACGTTAAAACCAAAATCCAAAGCAACTGTTTTTCTGCGTGCTTTTATGGGTTTTCTGTTTTTTTTAATTAATTGATGTATTGTTGGCATTTGATTTAAAATCTAAAAAGCGCCTAGCGCTCATGTAATTAATAGTTTAGCAAAATATATTTATAGTGTCAATACACGTCCGGTAATTATTTGAAATATAATGCTTGTCAGAACAAGCCAAAAAGAATTTCCGAAAAGAATTAACATCACTAATATAACAATTCCGTATTGCCTCAAAAAATTTTGAAAGCTTTGCAACCGAACCGACAAAAAACTGAATAAAATCCATGAACCGTCGAGGGGCGGTACGGGTATAAGATTAAAAATAGCCAACCATATATTAATAGAAGTTATAAAACTTAATGACATTAATACTCCGGGGTTAGTCAAAAATAAATCCTGCGGAGTAAATCTTAATATTGTTCCAAAAACAATTGCCAACAATAAATTTGATAAGGGGCCTGCAATAGAAACTTTAATTTCTCCGTATTTTTTATCTCTAAAATTATAAGGATTAATAGGAACCGGTTTTACCCAGCCAAAAAGAAAGGGGCTACCGGCGAGAAATAAAAGCAGCGGTAAAATAATTGAACCAAAAAGATCTAAATGTTTGAAAGGATTTAATGTTAACCTGCCTTCATACTTTGCTGTTGGATCTCCTAAAGAATAAGCAACATAGCCGTGAGCTAGCTCGTGTATCATTACCGAAAAAAGTAAAACAACCAAAGAAAAAATTGTAATTATTGCTTCTGAAATCATATATTCTTTATATTATGTTACACTATATTGTTTGTTATTGCAAAAAAGATAAGATAGTGGTAATATACTCTTATACAATTTTAATTATATTTCTCACATGGAAAAAGTTTGTACAATTTGCGGAAAAAAATCAGCAATGGGCGTTACTCTTGTTAAATTAAGAGGAAAATATAACCCAACTTCTAAAGTAAGAAAATACCCAAATCTTCAGTGGGTTCGTTTGGCGCCTAAAGGTGGACAACCTGGCAAAAGAGTTTTAGCCTGCGCTAAGTGCATAAAAAGAACAAATAAGATTTAATTAATAATTTTAAACAAAAAAAACAGGGCACAATCCTGTTTTTTTTCGGGATATAGTGTAACGGTAGCACGAGTCCATGGGGTGGA
>JAPLZA010000059.1:0-947 GCA_026395275.1 Candidatus Staskawiczbacteria bacterium
GTCTCTTACCCCGGCTCAATATGCTGAACGGCAAGTTGGGCATTGCCTCTTCTACCTGCCGTCGAAGGTGGGAACAAAGAGGGTCGGCGAAGGCAAGGGTGCCAGAAGCGTGTCGGTGTTTCGCGAAGGTGGATACTTGGTCATGCAGAACAAGAAGGACCAGAAGCGCGGTGGTGGCGAAGAAGTGCATTCGTATCTGGTGGCGTTTCTCAACGACGCCTCGGACAACCGGTGCAATGGAAGGTTTGAGAGGACCTTGCGAGCTTGCAGTGTTTTTCGCCCGCCGGTCTACATTGATCCGGCATGGGCAGTGGGCCATGGATGCCCGCGCATGGAAGGCACAATGGGCAAAGTCAGGTTCGACATTGCCGTCACGGTTCAGCGCGCTTATCAGCATTGGGCTGGTGCCGCTGAGCAGAGCAGTGAAGTCGAGGAAGGTGGCGAGCAAGCCACCGAGCAGAGTGGTGAAAAGCAGTAAGCAGTAAAAACAATGGCGGTTCCGAGAGCTGCCAGAATCAAAAAACAAAGACCTGACCAGTCTGACCAAAGCGATCATGGGTGTTGTTCTCGGCAACACCCTTTTTTATTACTTAAACTATTGACAGTATGGTTTAATGGTGGTATAATTAATAAGTAGAGTAGAAAAGCAGATTTCACAACAACCAAAGAAAGAGAGGACAGAAAGATGACGACGATAACAAGTTCATTGCAAAATTCGACATCAACGGATACTGGCGCGACTGCGCTGCCGGGTCTGGTGCTTTGTGGGTTCAACATCAATGGATACTGGCGCGAGAGGTTTCTTCGGGCTGGAGTTCCCATGGAAAAGCTGGATACACGGACCGTTGAGGTCAAGCGCGCCACAGCCAGCGGTGTGCAGGTCTTCGGTAAAGACGGCCTGAAGATGGTTTCGCTCATCGAAGTGGTGAAGGAGTTAGCGGACATCT
>JAPLZA010000059.1:964-4045 GCA_026395275.1 Candidatus Staskawiczbacteria bacterium
GCGGACATCTACGTGACCATAGATATCTATATCCAGCCACGCCAAGGCCAAGCCCCAGCATTGGTGGTCTCCTTTTCCAACGAAGAGAAAACCACAGCCAGCAAGCGTGCGGTGTTGCTGTTTATGGACCTGCTTTCGGTTCGTTGTTGGAGGTTCGTCCATGTGTGGGCAAATCCCCCAAGGTCAGAAGACGGAGTGGTGGTCCACGCCGTCAACTCCATTTGTTGGGTGGAGAACGGCGACTCTGAAAGAGTTTTGCGCTTCAATAAGGGGCTTTGGTCTGAGGAACCGTTTGTTCCAAACACCTAAGCCAAAACAAAAGGCGTCGTAGACGACGCGTTCACCTTGTTCCGGTGAATTTAAGTGGTCGCCCACTTAAATTCACCGGAACTTTTCTTTTATTCTGATTTTCTTAAAACACTTTATAAACTTTTTTAAAACTATTTTACCAATTTCAAGCTCATTCTGTGCTCTTTTGGTTCTATTAATATGACGCTAAAGTCATAAGTTTCACCAATTTTTAATTGCTCTTCCATTTTTTCTTTTGATTCAAACTCAGAAATATGGCACAAGCCCCTTATTTTTGGAGCAATTTCCACGAAAGATCCAAAAGTTGAAAACTTAGTAACTTTTCCTTTTATCACGTCACCTTTTTTGTATTGTTTTTCAATTTCTTCCCAAGGATTTTTCTTTAATGCTTTCAAAGAAAGGAAAACTTGGTTGTTGTTGATGTTTATAATCTGGGCTTTAACAACTTCTCCAACTTTTACAACTTCAGCTGGGTTTTCAACCAATTGCCAATCTAATTCCGAAATATGGATTAACCCTTCTATTTGTTCATTCTCGTTTGCAACTGGAAAAGGGAATTTTATAAAAGCTCCAAAGTCGGCAATTCCGGTTATTTCTCCTTCAATCATGTCGCCTTTATTATAGTTCTTCAAAACTTCTTTTGTTTTTTCCTTAGTTTTTGCTTTTTCAGACAAAATAAGCTTGTTTTCTTCGACCAATAAATCAAGAATTTTTATTTCTAATGTTTTGCCGATGAATTTTTGAAGTTCTTTCAAAATTTTGGCTTTATCTGCATCAGCTACTCTTGGATAATGTTCTGCAGCTAATTGCGAAACAGGCAAGAAGGCTTGTATGCCGTCTAAAGTTGCTAAAAGTCCGCCCTTGTTTACGCCAGTTACCCTAACGGAAACAATTGTTCCTGCATCTCTTAAATCTTTTAATCTTTGCCAGCTGATTTCTTTTGTGGCATCTCTTAACGAAAGTTCTCTATAGCCTTCGTCGTTTTCCACTTCAACTATTTTGGCAAAAACTTTGTCTCCTATTTCCAGGTTTTTTACAACTTCTTTTACGTTATAAAATTCCCTTCCATATATAATACCCGTACCCAAAATTCCCAAATCAATGAAAAGGGAAGATCTGTCTCTTGCAACAACTTTTCCTTCAACTGTTGCGCCAATTTGAAGCGGATTAATTGTATCTACAGTTTTTTTAATTGTATCTTTTATCATAATTATTTTGGTTTTTGAAACCAATAAAAAAGAACGGTTGTTTTTTCTCCCCTCGCCGTTGGCTTGGGTTCTGCTGCCGCTCAGCAGTGTTAATTACTAATACATCATATATAATACACGATATTTATTATTTTGCAACACTTGAAGTCGGTTTGGGTATGTGATAAAATTACTAAATAAATAATTCATATATGGCCAAAATATATTGGGCAGGGCAATCCTGCTTTCAAATTTCAGTTTCTAACTCAAGAGATCACTCAGCTGATATTGTAATAGACCCGTTTGACGAATCTTTTACTGGTCTTAAACTTCCAAATCTTTCAGCAGATGTTTTATTAGTTACTCATGACCATAAAGACCACAATAATATAAAAGATGTTAAGGGGTCGCCTTTTGTTATACAAGGTCCCGGAGAATACGAGGTTAAAGGAGTTTTTGTGCAAGGGATTACCTCTTTCCATGATGATGAAGGTGGTAAAAAGAAAGGAAAGAATACAATTTATGTTTTTGAAGCCGAAGAAATGAGGTTTTGTCACTTGGGGGATTTGGGCCAAAAACAATTAACAGACGAGCAGTTAGAAAAAATAGACAGGGTTGACGTGCTAATGATTCCTGTTGGCGGAGGAGAAGGTCACATATCGTCGGCAGAGGCTTCAAAAATAATTTCTCAGATAGAACCGAAAATTGTAATTCCAATGCATTATGCTTTGCCAAAATTAAAATTCGATTTTGACGAAGTTTCAAAATTTTTGAAAGCAATGGGAAAAAATTCTGTAACTCCGCAGGATAAGTTTATTGTTAAAACCAGCACACTACCAAAAGAGGGAGCTATGGAAATTGTAGTTTTACAGCCATAAAATGAATATTGCCAAAAAATCAAAAGATTTTTTGATAAAGCTTCAGGATTTGTCTGATACTAAAAAAAAGATTATTCTTTGGACTGTCGTGATTATTATAGGTTTGTTTATGGGATTTTTTTGGGTGAAAGAAGCAAAAACAAGTTTTTTAAATATTAGTAAGTCCATACAGAATACTAAAATGCCAGAGATTAATACATCAAACATGCCAACCGTAGATTTGCAAAAATTACAAAATCAAAACATTAAATAAGTATTATGGCAGAAGATAAAGAAGAGGAGGACCCAAAGGGTACCCCAAAATCAAAATCAAAAGCTCAAGAGGATGAAAAATCAGGAGACAGTGTAAGAGGAAATGTGACTCAGAGAGAAATAGTTACAGAGCTTAAAGAATCATACATTGATTATGCAATGTCGGTTATTGTGGCTCGCGCGCTTCCCGATGTCCGTGACGGGTTAAAACCAGTTCACAGGCGTATTTTGTATGCAATGATGGAATCTGGATTAAGGTCCAACACAAAACACAGAAAGTCCATGGCTGTTGTTGGAGAAGTTTTAAAATCTTATCACCCTCACGGAGACACGGCGGTTTATGAATCTTTGGTGCGCATGGCTCAAGATTTTAACATGCGTTACACTTTGGTTGATGGCCAGGGAAACTTTGGCTCAATTGACGGCGATGGCGCGGCGGCGGCAAGGTATACAGA
>JAPLZA010000059.1:4106-6901 GCA_026395275.1 Candidatus Staskawiczbacteria bacterium
AAGGTATACAGAATGTAGGTTGTCTAAAATTGGAGATGAAACTTTGAGAGATATTGATAAAGATACAGTAAATTTTGTTGACAACTATGATGGAATGACAAAAGAGCCAACTGTTTTGCCAAGCCCATTACCTCAGCTTCTTTTAAATGGCTCTTTGGGTATTGCTGTTGGTATGGCAACAAACATTCCTCCACACAATTTAACCGAAGTTATGGATGCTTTAATTCATATGGTAGACCACCCTAAGGCTGAAACCGAAGACTTATTTGAATTTATACAAGGTCCAGATTTTCCAACAGGTGGAATAATTTATGACCAAAAAGAAATTATTACTGCATATTCTCAAGGCAAAGGCTCTATTTTAATGCGTGGCACAGCTGACATTGTTGAGAAAAAAGACGGTAACGAGCAAATTATAATTACAGAAATTCCTTACCAGGTTTTGAAATCAACTTTGGTTGAAGACTTGGCAAATTTGGTTACAGAGAAAAAAGTTGAAGGAATAAAAGATATCCGTGACTTGTCTGACAGGGAAGGAATGAGAATTGTAATTGATGTTAAAAAAGGTTACGAGCCAAAAAGAATTTTAAATAGATTGTATAAATTTACAAACCTTCAAAAAACCTTCCATTTGAATTTATTGGCGCTTGTTGATGGCATACAGCCGGAAATATTGTCTTTGTCTGATGTTTTGAAATATTTTATTAAACACAGAGAGGAAGTTGTTACCCGCAGAACAAAATTTGATTTAGAAAAAGCCAAAGAAAGAGCCCATATTTTAGAGGGCTTAATGATTGCTTTGAAAAATATTGATGCAGTTATTCAGACAATTAAAAAATCTGCAGATAAAGAAGAGGCAAGAGTAAATTTAATTAAGAAATTTAAATTAACTGAAAAACAGGCAATTGCAATTTTGGAAATGCGCTTGCAAACTCTCGCAGGATTAGAGAGAAAAAAGATAGAGGATGAGTTGAAAGAAATTTTAGAAATAATTAAAGATTTAATAGCAATTTTAAAGAGCCCGGAAAGATTAAAAGCCATTATAAAAAAAGAATTTGTAGAAGCAAAAGAAAAATTTGGAGATAAAAGAAGAACAAAAGTTGTAAAAGGAAAACTGGGAGAAATAACAGAAGTTGATTTGGTTCCTTTAGAGGAAACAATTATTACTTTAACAACCGGCGGATATATAAAGAGAATAAATCCTGCAACTTACAAAATTCAAAAGCGCGGAGGTAAAGGAATTATGGGAATGAAAACAATGCAAGACGACATTGTAGAACACTTCCTTACTGCTTCAACGCATGACAACATAATGTTTTTTACCGATTCCGGAAAAGTTTTCCAAACACAGGTTTATGAAATTCCCGAAGGTACAAGAGTTGCCAGGGGCAGAGGTTTATTGAACTTTTTGGAGTTATCAACAGAAGAAAAAGTTTTGTCGCTGGTGCCAATGCACGCAAAAACCGCAGCTAACGCAAAAGACGAGGCATCAAAAGATAAATATTTAGTGATGATTACAAAAAACGGCAGAATAAAGAAAACTGCTTTGGAAGAATTTGAAAACGTAAGAAAATCTGGAATTATTGCCATAAAACTTGAAAAAGGAGATGCGCTTAAGAAAGTTGTTAAAACAACCGGCGAAGACGACATAATTTTAGCAACTAAAAATGGAATTTCAATAAGATTTAAAGAAAAAGACATAAGACCAATGGGCAGAGCCGCCGCTGGAGTAAAGGGCATAAGGTTAAAGAAGGGTGACGAAGTTATTGGTATGGATGTTGTGAAAAAGAATTTACCAATTGACGAAAAAACAAAAAAACCAGTTAAGCAGTACTTTTTAATAGTTATGGATAATGGCTATGGCAAAAGAACCGACGTTGGGCAATACAAAGTTCAGGGCAGAGGAGGCTCGGGAATTAAAACAGCTAAAATTACCAGCAAAACAGGTTCTGTTATAATGTCTTCAATTTTAGAAGAAACTCTTCAAGAAGAAGATTTAATTGTAATTTCCAGAAAAGGCCAAGTTATAAGAACAAGTGTAAAATCAATTTCTCTATTAGGCAGAGCAACTCAAGGAGTGAGGATAATGAGGCTGGAAGAGGGAGACAAGGTTGCCTCAGGTGTTTGCTTAAAAGATTAAAACTTATCCACACCTTGAAGTTTGTTTTTCTGGTATAATAAGAATAATATAATAATAATGAATACCAAAAAACTATTCTTAGCTATTTTATCGGTTGCAATTTTGTTGCCAGCCGCGGTTTTAATTTATTCCCCAACAGTATCGGCAGCGTTTATCATAACAGATATTAAGATTACCGGTTCAATGGGAACTACTAAAATGACTGTTGGACAAAGCCAACAATTAACAGCTACCGATCAAAACAAAGATAATATTACATCAACAGTTACTTGGAGCTCTTCTGACGATTCAATTATGTCAGTCGATGACAAGGGCGTAGTTATAGCAAAAGCTATTGGCAGGGCCACAATATATGCCGAAAGTGCAGCCGTAAAAAGGGGTATTATTTTTTCTATTACTGCGGCGCCAGCAAATCCAGTAACTCCGGCAAATCCGGTAAATCCAGTAACTCCAAAAACTCCTACAAACCCAAAAACTCCTACAAACCCAACAAACAATACAACAAACCCAACAACTCAACAGCTTGTAAATCCATTGGGCAGTATTGATACTTTTGGAAAACTTCTTGCAAAGATAGTATCAACAGTTGGAACAATTATTGCTTCTTTGGCAACAATCATGCTTATATATGCAGGAATACTTTATTTGACTTCTG
>JAPLZA010000013.1:0-3291 GCA_026395275.1 Candidatus Staskawiczbacteria bacterium
GCAGCATCTTGCTGATATAAAAAAAGGGCTATTATCTGATCATCAAAGACTTGGTGTTTATCTGGGTTGTGTTAATAATATATTAAATTTTGGTACACCAGACGAACAGCAAAGGGCATCGGAGATGGTTATCGAATTTGCAGATGAGTGCAAGAACGACGACCAATTTCTTTCTATTATTAATCTCATGACGGCATCAAGCGATATAGGGTTGATATTAAAGGCAGAAGAAATGATAGACGATGAGCTGACTGCCGCTGGTTTGTCTTATCAAGAGTTGCTGGAAGATTGGGAGAGAAGTGAAAAATCCAAAGAAGGCATTTATGCTAAATGGGTAAATTTAAAAGCGATAAAAGAAATTGAAAGAAAAAAGAAAGGAGGGTGTAAATTTTTACATAAAGAATTTGGAATTTCTGATTTTGGAAGGTATCCGCCGGAATTATTGTTAAAGCAAATAGAAGAAGCCGAAAGCAAAAAAAATCCCTATGGAGTAATAATTTTCCCAAGAGACGACTGGAACGGCGCTTTTTATGCCGACGCGGATGTTTTTAGGAAATTATATAAACAATTAGATGGTGAATTTTCTTTACGTTTTTTTGAATGTGAAAGTAAGACAGATATTGCTAGAGCGCTGATTAAATCGAATAAACACTACAATCCTTCTGATGGCTCGGGCCATAAAATATCTTTACTTGTTTTGGGTGGACATGGTTCGGAAAAACGCATAAATTTTGGAGGAGACGAGCGTCCAAGCGAGAGGCATTATTTAACTGCAGATGATTTAATGGGTGGTGGGGTTAAAAGAGCCGGTCAATTTTTTGAAGAGAATCCTACTATAATTTTGAGTTCCTGCTCTACCGGAGCAGAAGGGGGAATTGGCCAAGAGTTGTCAAAAAGATTTGGAGCTAAAGTTATTGCTCCAAAAGAGCCAACGGCTTTGACCGGCATTCATGCAAATAAAAACCGCGGACAGGATAAATTTAGATTTAATGCAACTTATAGCGCCAAGGGTTCTAAAAATTTATTTAAGTCGGGTTCATTGGCAGAAAAATAAAAGATGATATTTGCTTCTTATTTCAAAAAATTAGATTGGGGGATATTAATACCGGCGGTTTTGCTGGTTTGTTTTGGTTTAGCTGGAATTTACAGCACATGTGTTGCTAAAAATAATTTTGGTAATTTTGAAAAACAGATTATTTTTTTTGCCGTGGGGTTTGCAGTTATGTTGTTGATAAGCCTGTTTGACTACAGAATTCTAAGAAATAATTCTTACTTAATTTTAATTTTATATGCTATTTGTTTATTGCTTTTAGCCGGGCTCCATTTTTTTGCTCCCATGATAAGGGGTACCAGGGGGTGGTATAAGGTTGGGCTTTTGAGTTTAGACCCAATTGAGCCCACAAAACTTGTTTTGGTTATTTTATTGGCAAAATATTTTTCCATGAGGCACGTGGAAATGTATAAATTTAAACACATACTTTTTTCTGGCATTTATGTTTTGTTGCCGGCAATGTTAATTTTTATAAAACCAGATTTGGGCGGAACAATGGTTTTACTATCTATATGGCTGGGCACTTTATTTGTATCTGGAATTAAGGTAAAGCATTTTTTGATTCTTTCTTTGTGTTTTATGGTATTAGCCGGATTTGCATGGGGGTTTTTATTAAAAGACTACCAAAAGCAAAGAATTACCTCTTTTTTATTTCCTTATGATTATTTGGGAGCTTCGTGGAGTCAAAACCAAACAAGGATTTCTGTTGGCTCGGGGCAAATTTTTGGGCAAGGTTTGGCAAAAGGTAGCCAAGTGCAATACGGATTTTTGCCAGAGCCTCATACCGACTTTATTTTTTCAGTAATTGCCGAAGAGTGGGGGATGATTGGAGTTTTAGCTTTATTTTTTGTTTATGGATTTTTGGTTTGGCGGGTTTTAAAAATTGCCATTGAATCACAATCTAACTTCCCGCGGTTGTTTGCTTCCGGGTTTGCAATTATTTTAACAGCTCAGTTTTTTATTAACATAGGGATGAACCTTTCTTTGTTGCCGGTTGTAGGAATTTACTTGCCATTTATTAGTTATGGAGGATCGGGCTTAATAGGCAACTTTGTATCGCTGGGCATCCTGCAAAGCATTAAAATCAGGAAATAAAAGTGTTATAATAAGTCAATATAATATAATTAAAAACATAAAAATGGAAAACACAAATATTCACCCTAAAAACCTTATGAGCTCTAAAGAAATTATGAAGCTCGCTCGTAAGTTTTATAAAGAAAATTTTAAAAAGTTGTGGCCGTTATATATTCTTGGAGGACTTGGTGGCATGGGTTTTAGTTATAAATCAAGCAGCGGCAACTCTACATATAATCCATTGCCAAATTTCAATATTCCCTTGCAGGTGTGGATTCTAATCGGGGTGATATTTATTGCAATTTATATATTTTTATTTATTTCTAAAATCGCTCTTCTAAAGAGCATATCTGACACAAGTAAAGAGCAATTTGTGGGAGTAAAGGATTCTTATAAAAAAGGATTTGCTATCTTTTGGTCTTTTATATTGATTACAATTATGATTTCGTTATCTGTTTTGGGAGCATTCGCATTGCTTATTATCCCCGGCATAATTTTATCAGTATATTTATCTTTCGGCACCTATGAACTGATAGACAAGCAGAAAAAGGGTTTTCAAGCGCTTTTAGGAAGTTGGTCTTTGGTGCGTGGCCGTTGGTGGACTTTTTTTGGCAAAACAATAATGATAGGATTACGTATCTTTTTAACTGGCCTTATTTATTTTACTGCGATATCAATACTGGCTTTAATATTGATTGTTCCAGGAATAGGTTCTCATGTTCCGGCTTTGTTAATCATAGGTATTTCACTTGGAGTTCTCGCATATTTATATCTTTTCTTTGTCTTTTTGATTCCACTTACAATAATTGCCATGTTTGAGTTGTATTATAATTTTTGCGACGTCAAAGAATCTGATAAGGTAGCAGACGAAGCACTAGACAAAAAGCGAAAACGTAAACTTATAATTTCCATGGTAATTGGTGTTGTTGCTTCTATATTTATCATCCTGGCCATTTTGGTGATGTTTTATTCAGCGAAACAACCTGGTGGAACAACTAATTATTCTGATGAATCTATATCAAGTTTCATCAACCGAGAAGTTGATAGGGCAAAAAATAATATTTCTTTACCAAGGAAAAATAGTGAAACCACGACTCTAACCGATATTACTGCAGAGCCGAATGCTGTTCGTTTTCATATGGTCCACAACAACATCTCATACGACA
>JAPLZA010000013.1:3301-5310 GCA_026395275.1 Candidatus Staskawiczbacteria bacterium
CATACGACATAACAGATATAACAAGCGATATGTTAAAGAAATCATTGATTCCCGTCGTTTGTGGCACAGGATTTTCAAAAGAGTTATTTGAAAGAAATGTAAATGTCGAATGGTCATATATAATTGAGAATACGCAAAAAACATTCCTTGTAACGATAACTAAAGATGATTGTAGCCAGTAAGTATTGACATTCTTTCTAAAAAGGAATAAGATGTATTTACATAGACTTGTCTGATCAACAGGTCGTTAAAAAGCAGTGGCCACATTACTCTAAGGAAAATCAAATACTTAATTTCGGTAATTTTTAGTACCGAATTTTTTGTTTTGTAAGATCCGGTAAATTTTTATAATTTTTATATTCTTAACCGCAGGGTAAGAACTTTCTCTGCGCAAATTTATTCATGGCTGAGATAATCAGTAAAGTAAGGAACTTTTCAAAATCTAAACTCCAGTTCTCAACTCCCCACCTTTTGACAATGCAAAAGGAAACATGGGAAGATTTTTGGGATGTAAGAGTAAAAGAATTATTAGAAGAAATCTCTCCTATAAGAGATTACACCGGCAAAGAATTTGAACTTTGGTTTGGAGACTATAAACAATCTAAATCAAACTATAAAAACGGTTTAGAGGCCAAAAAGAACAATGACTCGCTCGAGAGTTCTTTAAGGGTAAAAATAAAACTCGTAAACCTTAAAACAAAAGAGGTAAAAGAGCAGGAAGTATATATGGCTGATTTCCCCGTCATGACAGAAAGGGGAACTTTTGTTGTAAACGGAGTTGAAAGAGTTGTTGTTTCCCAGCTTATTCGTTCACCGGGAGCATTTTTTACAGCAAGGCTTTGGAGAGGAAAAAATTATTTTGGATCTAAAATAATTCCAAACAGAGGAGCTTGGTTGGAGTTTGAAACAGAAGAGTCGGGATTTATTGGAGTTAAAATAAACAGAAAGAGAAAAGTTCCTGCAACAACTTTGCTTATGGCTTTAGGTTTAGACGGAGTTGAAAAAGTTGAGAAGGCTTTTAAAGACGTAGACACGGGCGAAATAAAATATATAAAAGAGACATTAAAAAGAGACACCTGCAAAGACCAGAAAGAAGCATTGGTTGAAGTATATAGAAGGTTAAGACCAGGAGATTTGGTTACTCCCGACACAGCTCAAGACTTAATTTTCAATATGTTTTTTAATTTTGACAGATATGACTTGTCAAAAGTTGGGCGATGGAAAACTTGGTTGCGTTTGCCGGGAATTGCTCCAAAAGATTTAAACAAAGAAATTACCAAAGAAGACAGGATTTTAAAAATAGAAGACATTGTTGAGGTTGTAAAAGAAGTTATTAGATTGAATAACGATCCACTGGCAAAAGCTGATCAGGTTGACCACTTGGGAAACAGAAGGGTTAGGACATTGTCTGAGCTTTTACAAAATAGGCTGAGAGTTGGCTTAATGCGCATGGAGAGAATTATTAAGGACAAAATGTCTACATTGGAAGCCAGCACCATTACTCCTATTCAATTAATAAATCCAAGACCGTTAATTGCTGTTGTAAAAGAATTTTTCACATCTTCTCAGTTTTCACAGTTCATGGATAACGAAAACCCATTAGCAGAGTTAGAGCATAAAAGAAGATTGACAACAACGGGCCCGGGAGGTTTGACCAGAGAAAGAGCAGGATTTGAAGTTAGAGACGTTCAGCCATCTCACTACGGCAGAATTTGTCCTATCGAAACGCCAGAAGGACCAAACGTTGGTTTGGTGGGACATTTGGCTTCATTTGCCAAGATTAATCCCTATGGATTTATTGAAGCTCCATATTTTAAAGTAAAAAACGGAAAAGTAACAGACCAAATAGAATATCTTTCAGCTCAGGAAGAAGAAAGGCATAATATTGCCCCAGCTTCAGTTCCTTTGACTGATTCACTGAAAATTTTACCGGAAGTTGAGCCTAATAAGGTTGAAGCCAGAGTTAAAGGAGAGCCCTCAGAAGTTGAAATTGATTCAAGTGATTATAT